>JBIKMD010000172.1:0-7204 GCA_044359465.1 Myxococcota bacterium | reverse complement strand
CACGGCGGTCGGAAAATCGGCCTTCGGCCATAGACGCGGTGAAGCCGAGCAACAAACCAAGCAGCCCAAGCATCGCGCCTTGCATTGCGGACATCTGACTGCTTGCGCTTTCGTCAGGCCGCTGCGCCTTACCCCGCGCGAAAGCGAGCTCAGCCACCAGCACCAAAGCACAGATGATACTCAACTGAATCAGGAAGATCACGCTGGGCGCCTAGCAGACCTGATGGGCAAAAAAAACGGGAGCACGACTTTCGCCATGCTCCCGCTTTTTCGAACCAAGTGCCTATGCCCCGCCGCTCAACGCTGCGCAGCGATAGACGCTATCTCTAGAAGTCGTCGCCGTAGTCAGGCGTCGCGTGATCGGCGCCCGATTGTGCGCCTTTCTTCTTCTTGGGCTTGTCAGCCACGAGCGCTTCGGTGGTCAGCATGAGCGAGCTCACCGAGGCCGCGTTTTGCAGCGCCGAACGGACCACTTTGACTGGGTCAATGACGCCGGCCTTGAGCAAGTCCTCGTAGGTCTCAGTGGCTGCGTTGAAGCCGAAGCCGCCTTTGCCTTCGCGCACTTTTTGCACGACGATCGAGCCATCGAGGCCTGCGTTCGCCGAGATCTGACGCAGCGGCTCTTCAATGGCGCGCTTGACGAGGTCCCAACCGAACTTCTTGTCGCCTTCGAGCGTGGTCTTGTCGAGCGCGTTGAGAGCGCGGAGCAATGCAACGCCGCCGCCAGGAACGATGCCTTCTTCAACGGCTGCGCGGGTGGCGTGCAGCGCGTCTTCCACGCGGGCTTTCTTCTCTTTCATTTCGGTTTCGGTCGCAGCGCCAACTTGCACCACGGCCACACCGCCCACGAGCTTGGCGAGACGCTCTTGGAGCTTCTCTTTGTCGTAGTCGCTGGTGGTCTCTTCCACTTGGGCGCGGAGGAGCTTCACGCGGCCGTCGATGTCGGTCTTCTTACCGGCGCCGTCCACGATGGTGGTGTTGTCTTTGTCGATCGTGACGCGTTTGGCGCGGCCGAGCTCTTTGATCGTGATGGTCTCGAGCTTGATGCCGAGGTCGTCGCTGATGACTTGGCCGCCCGTGAGGATGGCGATGTCTTTGAGCATGTCCTTGCGGCGATCACCAAAGCCTGGCGCCTTGATGGCGGCGACTTGCAGCGTGCCACGGAGCTTGTTGACGACGAGCGTGGCGAGCGCTTCGCCTTCCACGTCTTCTGCGATGATGACGAAGGGCTTGCCAGCGCGGGCAACGCCTTCGAGCACAGGGAGAAGATCTTTCATGTTCGAGATCTTCTTCTCGCTGATGAGAATATAGGCGTCGTTCATGACGACTTCCATACGCTCAGCATCGGTCACGAAGTACGGCGAGAGGTAGCCGCGGTCGAACTGCATGCCTTCGACGACTTCGAGCGTGGTCTCCATCGACTTGGCTTCTTCAACCGTGATCACGCCTTCTTTGCCGACTTTTTCCATGGCTTCGGCAATGATGCGGCCAATGGTCTTGTCGCCGTTGGCGGAGATCGTGCCAACTTGCTCGATCTCGCTGTGGTCCTTGGTTGGCTTGCTGAGCTTCTTGAGCTCGGCAACAACCGCGGTCACGGCTTCGTCGATGCCGCGCTTGAGGTCCATGGGATTGACGCCGGCGGCAACGAGCTTGCTACCTTCGCGGTAGATCGCTTGCGCGAGGACCGTGGCGGTGGTGGTGCCGTCGCCAGCGGTGTCGTTGGTCTTGGAGGCAACCTCTTTGACCATCTGCGCGCCCATGTTGGCGAACTTGTCTTCGAGCTCGATCTCTTTGGCGACGGTGACGCCGTCCTTGGTGATCAGCGGCGAGCCGTAGCTCTTTTCGATGACGACGTTACGGCCCTTTGGACCGAGCGTGACTTTGACAGCGTCGGCAAGGACGTTGACGCCGTGGAGGATCGAGGAACGGGCTTTGGTGTCGAACTGAATTTCTTTTGCTGACATGATTAGTTCTCCAACACGCCGAGAATGTCTTCTTCGCGCATGATGATGTGCTCTTCGCCATCAATCTTCACTTCGGTGCCGCTGTACTTGCCAAACAACACGCGGTCGCCGGCTTTGAGCTCGAGCTTGGCAGTGGTGCCGTCGTCGAGACGCTTGCCGTTGCCTACAGCGATGATCTTGCCTTCAACAGGCTTCTCTTTGGCGCTGTCTGGGATGATGATGCCACCCTTGGTCTTCTCTTCTTCTTGAACGCGCTTGACGATCACTCGGTCGTGCAATGGACGAAACTTCATGTTTTGCCCCTCCGTTAGGTTGTTTGGTTTCCGTCGTTCGGCCCCGCCGAATCAACGGCGCGCAAATTAACCCTGGCGACCAATCTGTCAAGCCCGCTTCTGGCACTCTCTCTACGAGACTGCCAACTTGACGAGGTGCGCCAGCGCCGCATATTCGGCGGCATGCCTATTTATGAGTACCAGTGTGAAGGCTGCGGCAAAGTGTTCGAAGAGACCCAGAAAATCAGCGATCCACCGCTCAAAAAACATGCTGCTTGCGGTTCAAAAAAGGTCAAAAAACTCATTTCCATGACGTCATTTCAGCTCAAAGGCGAGGGCTGGTACGTCACGGATTATAAAAAGCGACCGGCAGAAGAAACCGAAGCCAAACCCAAGGTTGAGTCCAAAACGGACGCCAAAACAGAGGCAAAGGCGGACGCCAAGCCGGAGCCGAAGGCTGAGCCTGCGGAGCCCAAAACCAGCAGCACGCGTCGCAAGCAACCGAGCAAGCCAAACAAACCCGCAAAGAAAAAGTCCAAAGGCCGCGCGGCCTAAGCGCCCTCACGCATGAGCGTCGGTCGCATTCGACTCCTCCCGGGGAACCTCAGGGACGAGCCGCTTGCGGATCGCTGCTCAACGCGCCCCAATCTGGTCGGACCAACCTACAGGTTGGATCAGGGGGAACACATCTGGCGCGATCGTCAACTGCAGCGCCTGAATCACCGTCATATTCACGAAAATACGTGCGCCAATGGGAGCTTGAACACGTAGCTCTGGCATTTGCCCTGATTCAAAAAACTGATTGGCCATGGCCGCCGCCTGCCCACCAACGGATGTAAGGTCTGACGCGACAGCGATGGCCGCACCCGCCTGCGCGAGCTTCTCAGAAACAGACGCCAGCAGCAGGATGCGATCACGCTGAGCAGAATCGCGCAAAAACGAGAAGCTTTCCTGATTGATGACAACCTGATCGCTGAGTAGCCAGATGGCATCCACGCCTCTCACTTTCGCATAGGCCGCAGGCAGACCTTTGGGCTCGGAGATCGGCATTGCGACCAACTCCACCCCTATCGAACTAAGCTCAGTTCGAGCCGAAGTGACGATCGCTTCGGAAACTTTTGGTTCGTAGAATACTGCCACGCGCTTAATGGTGGGCACGACCATTTTGAACTGCGAAAATTCAGCCAATGCAGGTAGCTCGAGCGAAACGCCGAAAAAATTCTCCTGCGTTCCGAGCCCTAGTCTCGCGTAGTTGACCACCATGGAGAACAAAACGGGTTGATCCCGGAGTCGCTCACGCGCGAACAACGCAGCCTTCGTGCCGAGCGTGAACACGAGAGAGGGCGCGTAGCTGATGATCTCTTGCTGCAGCACTTCTTCGTTGTCGCCCAGTGTCATGGTGCGGACTTGGCCATTCACCAGTGAGGTGAACGACTCCACCGGCACATCGTACTGCGTCACATTCGCGCTCTTGAGGACCAAGACCCGCGCGACTGGTTTCATGCTAGACAGTTCTCTACGCTGACCCACAACGTGGCAGGCGCACAACAGTCCCAAGATCAGGGCGGCGCGGCCGATCATTGCATGCCCCCCACAGGCGCTGGCGCCCATCCATCGAAACCCATGATCTGCAAGGCTTGTAGGCCTCTAGGGTCACGCGCCATGTCAGCAAACGCATCCGTCAGCTTCTTTTCGTATTCAGTGGACAAACCAAATGAGACCAGAGGTGACCTGAGGATGTCTGAGGTCTCGTAGACGATGCGAATATTCGCTGCCGCTGCCGGATTGAGGCGTTTGAGCACGTCAATGCTGCTTTGAGTGACGACTGCTCCATCGACCTGACCGAAAGACAAGGCAAGCAAACCGTCGATATCTTTGGCGACTGGAATGAGTGTGACGTTGGGCAGCACACCCGCTTTGCGGAAGTCTTGCAGCGCCCGTTGCTGGCTTTCAGCACTGCTATCACTCATCGCCGTCGCAATCGTTTTTCCGACGAACGACCCGCTGACACTGCGGTCGACGAGCCGCTTGCGATAGTACATGCTACCGCCAGAAGTGGGCACCAATAGGATGCGCAAGCGATTCGGCTTGATGTCCTTCAGCACAGTCGAAGCCACGATCGCCGCCATAGGCTTACCACCGGACAACAACTCATTGAACTTAGCCCGGCGCTGCACAGGCTGAAATACCAGCGTGACGCCTCTGGCCTGAAGGTATGAGCTGACGATGTTTTGAATTGCGACGATGGCCTGATGGTTGGCGTCGGGATCGAAATAGAGAAGTTCCTGAGCAGCGTAAGACCGCCCTGACCAGAGAGCAAGAGCGCTCAGCGCGCACCACATTGTAACTAGTTTTTTCAAGGCCCTCCCGTGTTTTGCGGGCCTTATCACAGTCCGAACCTTCGCTTCTATCGCTCGGCAAATTTTCCATGGAGTCAAAATGTCTGCTTCACGGTGAGGTCGAACTGTCTGCCTAAATTCGGAATATCGTAGCCGACGTAGCCCGGAGTCGCGTACCGGGCGTTCAACAGGTTTTGGACGCGCAGCGCGACAAAAAACTGGGTTCCGAGCAAACGAAGCTCGGTGGTAGAGAGCGTCAGGTCGAGCGCCGCATAGGGAGGCAGCTCGTACTGAACCTGGTTGTTGAAGCGGACATTTTCAATTGTCGCAGCCCTGTCGCCAACAACACGTACCTCCACATAACCCTGCAAGTGCACCTCGGGCCACCGGGTGAGCGCCCCCGCCTTGGCAGACCATTGCGGCGTCGCCGGTACGCGCCTCGACGTACCAAGAATGGCCTCTGTTTCTGTCGAGATTCGGGGACTTGCGTAGCCTCCATTTACAAACAAATGCAGCCGCTTGGTGGTAACTCTCGCCTCGGCCTCTACCCCGAGAATACTCACTCTCCCTGTGTTTCTCGGCTGCCAACCAATCTCGTAGCGTTCAAAAGTAATTTGGCGCTGCACGAGGGTGTAGTAGCCATTGATGGAAACGCGCAGCCAAGAAGTGGCGTCCACCTGCGCCACGGCTTCAATGGTGTCTCCCGTTTGCGGCTGCAGCGCTGGGTTACTCTGAATATCCGTGGGTAGCGCCGTGCGAGAAGTCAGTTGAACGCCGCTCGGCGCCTTGAACGAACGACCATAGAGCAACTTGAACGTGAGCTTTTCATGCGCACGCGCCACGACTGCTGCGCGTGGGCTGACGGCAAACGGATACCCCGTATTGTAGTCGAAGCGCACGCCAAGCGTAGCGCCTAGCCAAGAGAGCGGATAGAGCAGCGCTTGGAGCTGCGCGCCCACGTTTGCGTAGAACAGATTCTCCGTCGGATAGATGCGAGCGTCACCTGGGGGCGCCATTGCTGGCGCTTGAGACAGAGAGACGCGGCGATAGTTCGTGCGTTGTTCCAGGTCAGGAGCGAAGTCGACAAGGAGGCTCACTTGGTCGCGTTTTCGAAACCGAAAGATGCCTTCAACCCCAAGCGTAAACTCGGTGTAGGCGAGATCGCGCTGCAGAAAGAAGTCAGGTGAATCGATGTCGAAGCGCTCGTTCGGCATGGGCGCACCAGACCGGACCGTCGCAAACGCTGCGATGGTTAAATTGCGGTTCAAGAAATCACGTTTGATCCGCAAGCGGCCATAACCGTTGAGCAAGGAAATTCGGTTCGTGTGACTCTGCCTGCTCCAATCTGAGAACTCGGCAAAGGTGTCGATGTTCTGCAGCGAGAAGTCGACCTCGAGTTGGCCTACTTCGCCTCCGTTCAGCGTCATCCGTCCGTGGAGTGATTTGGGCAATGACCAATCTCCTCGCGACTTGCGGCCGTCGAGTCCCACCACTTGGTTTGGATACGTGCCGAAAACTTCGAGACCAGAGCGATCGATGGCATCAGTCGCTACGGACAGCGTCAGCGCCAATGGCCCAGCAAGCACCGAACCGAATACGCTGCCGCCACCACCAAAACGCGAGTCGTTGGTCAAGTAGCCTGTCGCGCGATAGCCCACGGTGTTTCCGGTTGACTGTTTCGTCACGATGTTTACCGCAGCGAGAAAAGCATTGGCCCCGTAAATCGCCGACGCGGGGCCCCGAATCACCTCGATACGCTCAACGGCCTCAATGGGGATCTGTTCAGGCCCAAGGAAGTTGCTGAAGTCGGGCCGATACGAAGTCGTTTGCCCGTCGATCATCACCTTGATGATGTTTGCATAACTGCGCAGACCGCCGTTGACGCCGCGTACGCTCACCTCGGGGGCGATTTGGTTTTCTGAAACGTCGATGCCGGCGAGCCCACGCAGCGCCTGCGCAACGGAACGATAGCCGCGAGCCTCAATGTCACGCGCACGCACGACCGATACCACCGCGGGAGTCTCTTCGAGAGAGAGCGCGGTGTTCGTAGCAGAAACGAAGGTTTCTGCTTCAGTGCGCTCCTGCAAGTAGTAATCGAATACCGTGGCAGCTGTCGAAACCGGTTGCGAAGCAGGGTCCGAAGCCGTGTCCGAAGCGGCTTGCGAAGAAGTCTCTGGAGCGCTCAGCGGGTCTTCGCTAGCGAAGAGCAGGAAAAGTGTGAGTGCGTTCATGGCTCTGAATTGGGTCTATTCGGGCAATGCAGAGGTTTCGAAGGCGTAGCCCGATCCGTCCTTCACGACGCGAAACTGGGCGTAGGGAGTTGGCGTACCGTTCGAGTCATCCCAATCGAGCGAGCTCGAAACGCCTTCGTAGTTGACGGTCTTCCCCTCATCGATCGCTTTGCGTGCAACCGCAAACTCGTTGTATCCAACCTTCACGCCGTTCGGATCGTGAATGGTATCCAGTGCCGCCTTGATCTCTTCTGGAGTGGGGTCTTCTTTTTTGGTGGCGTAGATCGCGATGCCCGTCATCATGAACGTGTCGTACGCGGAGTCGGCGTAAATCGAGTACCCCGCGTCGCGTTCGGACAGCCCTTGTGCAGCGGCAAAATCTTTTACCCACGTACCCG
>JBIKMD010000171.1:0-7208 GCA_044359465.1 Myxococcota bacterium | reverse complement strand
AGACCGGCGGCGGCGCAGCATTTGGCGCTGGCGCTGGCGCACTTCCAGGCATGGACGGCAGCACGGGCGGAAACGTCGGTGGTGCGGCCCTTGGTTCCGCCGCGGGTTCGAGCAACCCCATCGGTGCAGCAGCCGGAGGAAACAGCCAAGACCAGCTCCTCAATGCCACCAAGTCGATGCAAGAAACGCAGATGTCGTTCAACCTGCAGTACCTCCAGTTGCAAAGCCAAATGCAACACGAGAACCGCAGCTACACGGCAATCTCGAACATCATGAAGACCAAGCATGATACCGTGAAGAACTCGATCTCGAACGTTCGCTAAGCCCCCCCTCGCCTCTCCTGTCTCTCTCCAATTCATCACTACAATTCCTGGGCGCTTGCTTTGCTCTGTGTTAAGCAAAGAGCATGGACCAATTTCCACGGGACGCAGAGATCATCAAAGGCGTCATCGACCTTCCCCGCCGCGATGTCGCGATTCTCTTAGAGACCGGCTACTTATTGATGGAGTTCACGAAGATGAAGGAAGCCGAAGAGGTCTTCCTTGGCGTCTCCGCGCTCCTGCCGCATAGCGAAGTGCCGCACCTCGCGCTCGGCAACTTGTACTTTTCTCAGGGCAAATTCCAAAACGCACTCAAAGAGCACAAACGCGCGCATGAGCTTCGTCCAGAAGCTGCCTTGCCGCACGTGCACATTGGGGAGTGCTTGTTTGCCCTGCACCGTTTTGATGAAGGCACCACTGAGCTCA
Source organism: Myxococcota bacterium (assembly GCA_044359465.1). Classification (GTDB taxonomy): domain Bacteria; phylum Myxococcota; class JADLHZ01; order JADLHZ01; family JADLHZ01; genus JADLHZ01. The sequence continues at coordinate 6,462 of JBIKMD010000171.1, read as the reverse complement.
AGAACGCGCTCAAGAAAGAGCCGGAAGGCACGACGGCGGACTTCGCGAACAACCTTCTCGAGGCCCGCGAGCTCGGAATTTTCGACGCCATGGGCGGCAAATAGGCGCCTGCAGAAAGTTCGGTCGATTTAAGCAACGATCGCAAATAGCCCTCGAAGATCCTTACAGTGGATCAGTTTTGAGGGAATGACGCACTGCGGTAAGGAAATGTAAGATACGCAGTGAGTCCGAAACGAAAAGGGTGAGGGAAATATGAGCACGATTAAAGGTAACGGACCGCGGGTTGGCACTACGAACAACGTCAGCGAAACAACAGGCGTTGCGACCCCAGCTGCGGCGCCGCGCAGCGCAGGCATCTCGCCAGCACGCGCGCAGCAACTGGCTGCAGCATCGGGCGGCGATTTGAACAAATTCGCGCAGCTCATTGGTGAAGAAATGGGCCTCACCGGCAGAGCCGCCGCCGACTTCGGCGCGCGCGTTGCCAGCTTGAGCGATGAGCTCGACGTGTTGTCGCCACGCTCGGCGCAAGCGCTCGAACGCGCTGGCCGCACGGCCTAAGCAAAACCGCATCAGTTCACGCTTTGTGGAGAAGCGTTTTAGGTAGCTACACGGGTGACGCTGAGGACGCTCAGCGAGGGAGCAAGTAGGGCATGGCAGATACGGGCGAAGTGGCGCAGCAGGTGAAGGTGGATCCGAAGGCAGTGCCAGCGGACAAACCCACCAAGAAAAAGCTAGATCTCAAAGATCGCAACGCAGTCATCGTTCAGTACACCCCGTACGTTCGATCGATCGCGGGCAAGATCAAGAAGACCCTTGCCAAAGAGATTGAGTTCGAAGACCTCGTCGAATACGGCATGATCGGCCTGCTTGAAGCGGCCGAACGCTATGACTCGGCGATGGGCGCGAACTTCATGACCTTCGCCTACTACCGCATTCGCGGCGCCATCTATGACGGCCTTCGCGGCATGGGCTGGATGAGCCGCAGCGAATACGCGCGCGTACGCTTCGAAGAAAAAGCCAACGCCTACATTTCGCAAGTGGCCGAAGAAAAAGCCGCAGCGCCAGCCGTCAATGCGGATGGCACACCGGCGCCGGTCGCTGAAAAGACGGATGGAGAAAAGGTCACCGAGCTCGCCAACGCGATCTCGAACTTGGCCGCCATCTACATCACCAACCTCGATGGCATGGAAGGTCTGCAGGTCAAGGACGACAACGCCGTCCAAGCCGACGAGACCATTGGCAACGAGCAAGCCCGCATTGCGGTCAACCGCGCCGTCAGCAAGCTGAGCGAACAAGAGCGCCAGCTTCTAGACATGTATTACTACCGGGAAATGAGCCTGCAGGAAGTGGGCGAGAAGCTCGGCTTGTCCAAGAGCTGGACCAGTCGCTTGCACGCCCGTGTGATTGAAAAACTGCACCGTTTGCTCCAGGACGAGCTGCAAACTGCTTAGTCGTTAAACAGTCCATCTCGGTTGCGCGTGTTTTCACGATCCAAAGCGCAGAATCCCCTACTTTTCCTTAACCAATTTGAACCCGAATCGGGTACTTTGATCTGAAGCGGGTCATCCCGTTTCAAGGAGCATTCGAATGGCTGACCTCGGCGGAATGGGTAAAGCGAGCCAGGACATGGTCAAAGAGCTGCAGAAAATGCAGCAAAAGGACCTGCAGAACGACAAAGGTCCTCAGACCGGCGGCGAAAAGTTCGGGCAATCGCTGAACAATCAGCAAGCGAACCAAGTGAATGAAGCGCAGAAGTTGAGCCAGGTGCAGGAGGCCTCCAAGGCCCAAAACACCATTCAGGCAGCCGCTTCCAACAAAATGAACGCTCAGATGGGCATGAACACGCAAAACCGCGTGGGCGAAGCCGGTAAGTCTGAAAAAGGCATGTTCAAGGGCGTCGTCAAAGAGCTCATGGCTGGCCAGAACAAAATGGAAGACCTCATGAAGGTCGCCATGAGTGGCGCCAAGCTGAACAACCAAGAGATGCTCGGCATCCAAGCTGGCGTCTACATGTTCTCGCAGCAGATGGAGCTCACCAGCAAGGTGATCGAAAAAGCGACGAGCGGCATCAAACAAACGCTCAACACGCAGCTCTAAGTTCTCGCGCCCTAGTCTCCTCCAATACGCGTTTACTGTTGCCTCCGCCTCTGGCAGGCTTGCGCGATGAAGCACCTGTTTGCCTCCGCCATGCTGCTCGCCGCTTGCGCGACGGGTAGCCCCTCGACCATCAGCGTAGGTTCAGAGTGCGCTGTGAGCGCGGAATGCAACGCAGGCGAGATCTGCATCGATAGCCGGTGCCAAGCCGCCACGTGCAGCTCTGATGCGCAATGCGGCGTTGGTTTCTTTTGTTTCACCAGACAAAGCTTGCAAGGAAGGTAGCGCCAACAATCTCGACCCGGGAGCGCCACCTGCGACACTCGCGTACGCAGTCAACCCCGCGAGCTACACGGTAGGGGTAACGATCGCGGACAACACTCCCGCAACGAGCGGTGGTGCGCCGTCGAGTTACACCATCACGCCTGACTTACCCGCTGGCCTAGTGATGAGCCCAACGAGTGGTGTCATCTCTGGCACGCCCACGACTGTGAGCCAAAGCGCCATGTACGTTGTGACCGCAGCAAATCTACGGGGCGAAACCGCCACCACTCTGGTGATGGCCGTGGTTGCGCCGGTGCCCCCGACTCCACTCTTTGTCACGGCACAGTTTGGCGCGGTGGGCACGACCGATCCCGCACTCACCACAACAAGCGTGTCCCTAACTGCCGGCACCGCCACCGTGGCGTTTTCACAGCCCCTCGAAGCGAGTGCGCCGCCCACTGCATCGCTGACAACAGCGCGTGGCGCTCAATCACTCACCACATCTGTCACAGGCAGCACCGTCTCCATCTCTTTGCCTCCGACGCTCGCCCTGATGACACGGCATCGTATTGACCTAAGTGCAGTCACGAGCGCGCAAGGAGCCATTGGCACCCCCCTCGCTCTCTCGTTCGTCACTGAAGACGGTAGCTGGTCGAGCGCCGCGCCAGTGCGAATCTCCAATGCAGGAGCAGAGAACGTGAGCTATGCCCGCATCGCAACGCTTGGCCAAAAAGCGGCAGTCGTTTGGGGGGATGCGCAAGGCACGGACGCAGTTCGCCTAGTCCGCAGCACCAACGGCACCTGGGGGACTCCGGCAGACGTGAACACGGGCGGTTCATCGTACTTTCACTTTGAAGCTGCGATCTCTCCTTTGGATGAAACAGTCTTCATCCGTCACCAGGTCTCTGCGAGCGATGCCATTTGCATGACGCGCATGCCGACGAGCAACACGCCGGCATTCAACACCCTCGCGGCAAGCGATGCCGACTCCAATGCCTACACAGAGGTGGCGATAGACGAAGACGGCACGGCTGCGACAGCCTGGATCGTGCCGTACTCACCTCTCGCCACGACTTACTCCGTGTCGCTCAGCCGCTTCGCCAGTGGAGTATGGACCACGAGCGCAGCGATCGAAACGGACACCAGCCAGATCACCGAAGCGCATGTCGTCAACGTAGGCAGCGGTCAGTTCGTTGCAGTTTGGCGCTTGCCCGGGCTTGGCACTTCGCGCTTTTCTCTTTTCTCTGTCGGCACGGGCTGGGTCGCCCCCCGTAGCACGACGCTTGGTTACGGAAGTGGGCTTGCGCTCGCACGTGTTGGTGACGAGGCATGGCTCTCGCGGGTCTACTCCAGCGTGGGCTTCGCGAACTATCTCAATGTGGCTCGCTATTCGCCCACGAGCGATGCCTGGGGCACAGCCACAGAGCTCGCGAACTATCCAACCACGGACACCCCGAGCATTGCAGTGCGAGAAAATACGCTCATCGGAATGCCAAACGGCGAGGCGATGGCAGTATGGTTTGAGGATCCAAGCGACACGTCCGTGTGCCAGGCGCGTGCGCGGCATTTCGTACCGGGCGTGGGCTGGGATGCAGCCCGCACCATCGGCACGAACCTCGCGTGTTATTTGAACAACGGCCTACGCAAAGCAGTCGATGGAGAGGGAAACATCTCGCTTCTCATCTACTCCACGTTTGGACCTGGTGAAACCTATGGCGTGCTGCGCTACCAGCGCGGACTCGATGACTGGCTCGCGCTTACCAAACCCGCCGACCCTTTCGCGCTGCAAGATCCAGACATTGGCTCGCTCAATGACGGGCAAACGTTCGTTGTGGGAGACGGCTCGTCGGGCGCGCACATCTTCGCGGTCCCATTCCAGTAACTGGTGCGCTCGCACCAATTGTCTCCAGCTCCAAGGCGCGACATAGTCACACGCCTTGAGCGCACCTTTGGCCTTCATTGCCGCCCTTTGCCTCACGGGTGCGCCCACTGACGAAGCGATTTTTCCTGTGCGTGTAGACAGCATCATCATCTCCGGCCTCCAGTGGACAAATCACGCCGTGGTGGACACCGAGATTGGCTACGGCCCGGGTGATGTGATCGATCGTGAGCGCTTCGAGCTAGGAATCGCGCGTCTGTGGAACACCGGCATTTTCTCGCAAGTGGATGCGTTCATAGAAACGAACGAGGGCAGCACCACCGTTCACTATGAGATACGCGAGCGCTTCTTCCTGGCACCGGTGATCAATTTCACGATCATCAGCAGCGGCGCGTATTGGTTCCGTGCAGGCCTCAAGGACATCAATACGTTTGGCCGCTTCATAGACGTAGAAGCCGCTTACGAACGCTACAACACCACGAACGGCGGCTACGTGGCACTTCGTGAGCCGCGTTTGTTTCGAACGAGAATGGATCTCCAGGCGCGCTTCGAGCGGGTCTCGCGTCCGCGTCCAGGCTTCACCACGCTGCAGACGCATGGCGTGCTAGCGCTCGGCACCTTGGCGCTCCAGGATCGCTTCTGGATCCAGGGCAGTGTGGATGTTGGGTTCTACGATTTCTTGCCGCCCATCGCTGGCGAGACCTCGTTGCCCGAGAAAACATGGACGGCAGCGGCAACCCTCAGTTTGCGCGCGGGCAGAGTGGACACGGTGCGCTTGCGCCAAAAACACTTCTCCGTCGAGCTCAAACCAACGCTTGGGCTCATCTTTGCGCAGCGCCAGCCGCTCTATGCGCAAGCTATCCTCGAGGCACTCGCCTTCTTTACACTTGGCACCAGGTGGAACTTCGCGTTTCGTTTGAACATGGGCATTTCTTCTATCGTGCCCACTGAGCTGCGACTCTACGTGGGTGGGCTCGATTTGATTCGCGGCTTTCCAGACAACCACCTGCGTACGGACTTCTACGCCGTGTGCAACGCTGAGGTTCGTTTCATCGCTTTTGATGGGCTGTGGGACTGGCTCGCACTCATGCCCGTGTTGTTCAGCGATGCAGTGGTCGCGCGCGGCGAACGCGGCGGTGTGAAGCTTGCGGGCTCAGTTGGGATCGGTGTTCGCATCTTGGTGCCGAAGTTTCCCAAAACGGGTTTGCGTATAGACGTTGCGCAGCCTTTCGAAGCGAGATTGCCGCAGCTCAGCGTGGGCGCCTTTCAGTTTTTTTAGATCGATCGTAGGTCCCCACCGTGATCTTGTTTTGTCTCATCTGCCTCACCAGCGCGGGCTGGGAAACCGTCACGGACCAAAACGGTATTCGCGTGGAGCGCCGCTCGCTACCTGCCCTGCCCCTGCCTGAGCTTCGCGCCACCACCCATACGTCCTATTCTCCTGAGCAAGTCTTCAATGTGGTCTGGGATACGCCGTCGTATCCAAGCTTCGTTCGTTACGCCAAGACGATGAAGGTCCTCCGCGAGACAGAGCGAACGAATGGACGCGAGCGCATCATCTACCAACAGAACGCTGTGCCGATCATCAAGCTCCGCGAGTGCACCGTGCGCTCTTGGTACGAGCGCGACCCGAGCGGCGCCTTGATCCAAATTTGGTGGGAACAAGCGAACGCGCTCGGCCCACCGCCGAGCAGCGACGTGGTGCGACTCGAACAGAACAGTGGAAGCTGGACCTTGGAACGCACGAGCGACGGAGGCACCGACATCACCTACGTCATTGCGACTGAGGGCGGCGGCGCGATCCCTGCGTGGATGGTTCGCAAAGCCCAGGTCGATTCGACCCCAGACTTTCTGAGAACCATTCTGGCACGCGTGAAATCACTGGCCGAGCGACAAGGCACCAGGTGAGCGTAGCCGCCGAGCCAAGATCGCTCAGAATCGCACGCCGAGTCTCGCTTTGGCTCGATAAACGCTACCTCGATCCCATTGTGGGCTTGCTGCTTCCCGAGGCGGGTGATCTCTTGACCACCGGCTTTGGTCTTTATGTGGTGTGGGCGGCGTGGAGAGAGCGCGTACCGGTGCCCGTACTCGCGCGCATGCTTCTCAATCTTGGCATCGACGCGCTTGTCGGTGCCGTGCCGCTACTTGGCGACATCTTCGACGTCGTATTCAAAGCGCACGCGCGCAATTTGGCCTTGCTCGAAGCACGCTTGCCTACGCGCCAA
>JBIKMD010000170.1:0-7215 GCA_044359465.1 Myxococcota bacterium | reverse complement strand
CGACCTCCATGACGAAAGACGTTTCGAACGGCAAGCTTCAGTCTCATGAACAGGTTCCCTGCGAGATCATTTGAGGCGCCCGTCCTCGAGCTCGATCACCCGCCGCGCCGCTTTGAGGACTTTAGGATCGTGCGACGAAAAGATCACAGTCACCTTCTGCTCTGCGTTGAGTTGCTGCAGGAGAGCGATGATCTCTGCGCCCGTCGCATGGTCGAGCGCGGCGGTTGGTTCGTCCGCGAGAACAACTTGCGGCTTGCGCGCCAATGCCTGCGCAATGGCTACGCGTTGTTGCTGTCCGCCGCTGAGACGTGAAGCGCGCTGCCCTGCGAACTTGGCGAGGCCAACGGCAGCGAGCGCGTCGCGAGCACGGGTCGGCGCATCGGCCACACCTTGACGCAGGAGAAAATATTCTACGTTTTCGGCCGCGGTGAGCACGGGCATGAGATTGAGCGACTGAAAGACGAAGGCCAAACGTTGCCGCCGAATCTGCGTGAGCGCGGCAGCGCTGAGTGTGCTCACGTCGGCGCCTTCAAAGTGCAAAGAGCCCTGGCTCGGTGAATCGAGCAAGCCGAGTAAATTCAGCAGTGTGGTTTTTCCCGAGCCCGAAGGGCCGGCAAGGGCCACCAATTCTCCCGCTTCGATCGACAGACTCACGTTTGCCAGGGCGACGCTGTCGTTGAAGCGGCGCGAGATGTCGCGCAGAGCGTAAAGACTCATGCTGAGATGGCCAGATTGAGCAAGCGGGCGAACATGCGCGGCGACAAGTTTGCGATCACATAGCGACGCAAAGCAGGTCGCGAAGCGAGAAACAAGAGCGAGCGCGCGAGAATTCCGTAGCTGAAAAACGCGCGTGCGTGCTCACGGGCATACGCGTGCATCACTCCCGTGCGCTTTGTGGCGATCTCTTCCACGAGGACGGCTGCTGTCTCGAGCGCGAGCGATAAACCCTCGCCTGTGATCGCATCCACATAGCCGGCCGCATCACCCACGAGCGCAAAATTCGGCGCGACCACGCTTGCGACCCGCTGCTCGAGTGGACCTAGCCCCATCACTTGCGAGCTCGGCGTGTGCAGTCGCGCTTGCAAAGTCGGAAAGCGCGCGATGAGTGAGGCAAACCCTCCGCTCGCATCGACGGCATCTTCGTTCCACAAGAACGCCACGCCAATTTCGTCTTCAGCTACTGGCGTCACGTAGGCTTCTACCGCCTCGGAAAAATACACCTCGACATGGTCTGTCCATGGCGCCTCGGCAAAGTGTTGACGCAGACCATATCGGCGTACCGGCGGTGCTTCTTCCTCGAGTCCTGCTTGCGCGCGCATGCGTGAGTGCAGACCATCCGCGGCGATCACAAAATACGCCGGGACCTCGTCTTGGTTCTCGATGCGTTTGCCTTGCTCGATGTGCACGCCTACGCTGCGCGCACGTGTAAGCAACGCCTCACTCAAGACCAGGCGGCGCACGCCTAGCCCAGGCGTGGTTAGGGTCGCAGCGACACTCACGCCGTCTTCGTTGATGTAGCGGATCCCGGTAATGGGATGCGAGCGTGGAATGTGCACACCCAGCGCTTCGAGCTGCGCGAGACCTCGCGGCATGAGCCCTTCGCCGCACGCTTTGTCGCGAGCCCCAAGACCACGTTCGTACACTGCGACAGACAGACCGCGCAGGCGAAGCCCAATGGCACAGGCCAAACCTGCTGGGCCCCCGCCAATAATGCCTACGTCATACATCATTGTAACTTGGCGCTCAGCGCCGCATCCACGCCCTGAGATAAGACACTGTAGAGCCGACCATAGCACGAGACATGCTGACGACGTTTACGCGCTGCGGTGGTGACAAGGTGCCTGCACGGTAGCGGGTCAGAGCCTCCGCGCGGCGAAGTTTACCGCTCGATGTGCGCGGTAAGGTGCCAGGCGTTAGCAACACTACCCGCTGAGGGCGAATCCCTGTGGTCGCAAGCAAACGTTCGTTGATGTCCGCGCTGATGTCTTGATCGCTGCGGGTATTGTCGCTCGCGCGCTCCGCGAGAACGAGCAGGGCTTCGCCTCCGGCCTCCGCGAATCTCTCTCCAACGGCAACGGCGCAACCCACGCGCAAACCAGCGATGTCATGCAGCGGCGCTTCGAAGCTTTGTGGCATGTGGTTCGCACCACGAATGATGACGATGTCTTTGGCGCGCCCGGTAATGAACAGCTCGCCTTGCTCGACAAGCCCCAGATCGCCAGTATCGAGCCACTCGCCCACAGGGTCGCCGTCGAAATACCCGAGCATGACCGACGGGCCTTTTGCCCACACGCGGCCCTCTGTCCCGTCCTGCACGTCGTTCCCTTGTGCATCGACGACGCGAACGCTGAAGCCAGGAACGGGTACCCCCACAGAAACGAGGCCGTCTGCTCTTCGCAAAGCCTTTCGTCCTGGTTTGCCAAAGGTGACAGCCAGGGCTGCCTCGGACAAGCCATAGACCGGAAGCAGGCTCGCGCGATCGAAGCCAAACCGTTCGAATCGTTCGCTGAAAGCATCGAGCGTCTGAGCAAGCACCGGCTCTGCGCCATTGAGCGCTAGCTTCCAACAAGACAAATCGAGCCCGACTAAGTCTTGATCGCGCACGCGCTTGGCGCACAAGGCATAAGCAAAGTTAGGCGCCGGTGAAATGAACGCGCGATGCCTTGCTATCGCACGTAGCCAAATGGCCGGTTTGGCCAAAAAATGCTCAGGCGCAATGAGGACCAATCGGCCCGGATAATAAGCCGCGCTGAGCAAACAACCAATGAGCCCCATGTCGTGATAGAGCGGTAGCCAAGACGCACCGACCTGCGTATTGCCGGGCACACGCCGGAGCATGATCTCTAGCGACGCACACTGCGAGAGCAACTGACCATGCGTCAGCGCGACGGCTTTGGGCGCCACCGTGGAACCAGAGGAAAATTGAATCAACGCGAGCGCGTCCGCAGCGGTCTCTCGCTCGAGCTCAGCGCTACCTGCAGTGAGGCGCTCTGCCTCCAGATAAGGAACACCGGCTTGTTCTACGACTTGGCCAAGCACCGGTTTGACCCGAGCATCGAGCACCAGCAAGCGAGCGCGTGCAGTGCGTACCATGCGCACGGTGCTTTGGTGGTATTCTTCGAGACGTCCAAGTCGTACTGGCGGATATAAAGGTACGGGCACGGCGCCCGCGAGCAGCGCGCCAAAAAACGCATCCATGAAGCCGAGCGAAGTAGGGAGCACAATCGCAACACGGTCGCCCGGCGATACGCCGTGCGCGGCAAAAGTTGCTGCTGCGCGTTTGGCACGAGCGAAGATCTCGGACCAAGGATGAAATGATTCCCGCTCGTCTAGACCAACGAAGATAAGCCCTTGCTCATGCGCCGCTGCGGCCGTGCGCAACATCTCGGTTAGCGTTTTGTACTTGGTGTTTGCGACGTCGCTACTACTGAGCATCGGCCACTCGCTTGCGCACCAGCGCTATGACGTCTGCGACAGTGACTAGCGTGGCGGCGTCTTGCTCGTTCAGTCGCACGCGGTAGTGATTTTCTAGGCCCACCGCCAGGATCATAGACCCCAGCGAGTCTATGCCAAGATCCGCGATCAACCGGTGTTGCATGAGGATGGGTTGCTCGCGATCGAGCTCGGCTTTGGCGATGGCTTGGATGGTGGCGAGCACTTCTTGCTCGGACGGCACAGTCATGATCGAATTCCCAGAGCGGCTTCTTCAGCCGGAATACGTACGGCCATGATGATGGCATTCGCTAGAGTGAAGACGACGGCCGTGACCCATCCCGAGTGAATGAGCGGAAGTGCGATGATCTCGACGGCCACTGCCACATAATTTGGATGGCGTAAGAAGCGATAAGGTCCCGTGGCTACGAGTGGCGCATTTGGAAACACGACGATACGTACGTTCCAGCGTACGCCAAGTGTACCAATGACCCAATACCGCAGCGCTTGTGCCAGCAGCACGAGGACAAACGCGGCGATCGCTAAGGGCGTGTAGAAGGGGCGAAAGAAGGCCTCTGCGGCGCACGAGAACAAGAACAAGGTGTGCATGACCGACATGGCGATGAAGTGCCGAGGAAATGCTTCATGCCCACCGGCTGCCATCGCTGCTGCAAAATTGCGTTTTGAAATGCGCAGCTCGAGCAAACGTTCGAGCCCAACCAAAGCCACGAGGGCGCAGTACCAAGCTACCATTTTAGAAGTGCCATTTCTGCGCAAAAGCCTGGTCCAAGCGCGAGCAAGACACCGTAGTCGCCGGCCTTCGCCGCGCCTTCTTTCAGGGTGGCGTCCAGGACGAACAACACGGAAGCCGAGGACAAGTTCCCAACTGTGCTCAGTGATGCCCACGAGTGGCGCAGTCCATCCGGTGGAAGCTGCAGCGCATCAACGAACGCTTCGAGGACTTTCGGTCCGCCCGTGTGCACGAGCCACTGGCGCACATCACCAAGGCTCATTTTGTGTTTAGCGAGGAAGTCGCGGACGTTTTTACCGGTTTGCTCACGAGCCAGCTGCGGCACTTTGGCCGAAAGCACGATCTTAAAACCCGTATCAACGACATCCCAGCCCATGACACGTTCGGTGTCAGGATAGAGCACCGCCATGGAGTCGATGACCTTTGGGCCGGGGCCGTCGTCCGCTGACAGCACCACAGCAGCTGCGCCATCTCCAAACAAACCAGAGGCGATGATGTTTGCGATTGATGTGTCTTGGTGCTGCAGCGTGAGCGAACAAAGTTCGACGCTGATGAGAAGCGCCTTCTGACCTGGGAACGCGCGCAGGTAGTCGGCCGCACGGGCAATGCCAGACGCGCCAGCGACGCAGCCAAGACCAAAGATCGGGCTGCGTTTGATGTCGGAGCGAAACCCCAAACGATTGCAGAGTCGCGCGTCGATGCTCGGCGTGGCGATACCCGTGATGCTCACGAAAAAAACGTGATCGATATCGCGCGGCGTGAGGCCCGCTTTGGCGATGGCATCGCTGGCGACGCGTTCAGCCAGAACAGTGGCTGTCGCAATCCACGCATCGTTGCGCTTCTGAAAGGTGTCGAGCGTGGGGTAGGCAGACAGAGGCAGCGCCAAATGTCTTCCTGCTACCTGCGTGTGGCGGTGCAATGACTCGATTCTTTCCACATTGAAGTGCGCCGCAGACCAGTACGCCTTGAGGGCGTTAATGATGTCATCTTGTGAGGCGTAGTGCTCGGGCAGCGCCGTAGCAGTCGAAACAATGCGCGGCGTGTTCATGACGCAGGCCGTAGCAAATTTGCACGCGCCGTGTCATTCGCAATCACATGTTAATCGTCATGGTTCTGCTGGCAGCCACGGAATTAGTCGAATTGAACGAAAAGTCTGGCGTGCTCTACGCCCGGGTCTGGAAAGACCCAGATACGATTGGGGCACGTTTCTCGCACGACCACGTTATTGTCGCCAAGCGTTGGACCGCCAAGGTGTCTTATGGGGCTGAAGGCTGCGAGATTAACGCGTCAATCGATGTCGCTGGATTGGAGCCTGATGAACCGGCCATGCGCAAGAAGTTCCAGCTTCCGCCGGAAGTGTCAGACAGTGACCGCAAGAAGATTGGCGGCAACATGCGTGAAAAAGACCAACTCGATGCTGAAAAATTCAAGACTATTTCCTTCAAGGCCACCAAGTGCAGTGGCGCTGGAAAGAAGAGTGGCCTTGTCGAAATCGAGGGTGATGTGACGATTCGCGGCAAGACCAAGCACGTTGCGTTTCCGTTGACCCTCGACTGGAGCGGCAGTGGTTTGAAGGTCAAAGGGTCGTTCGTCGTGCAGCACAAAGACTTTGGTTTTGAGCCCTATTCTGGCGCGCTTGGTGCTGTGAAAAACGGCCCAGACATCGAGATCGGTATCGAGCTCTGATTAATCTTTCACCAAGTGAATGCGGCTTTTGGCGAAGCGTGCGCTGATCCCCACGATACCTGACTGGCTAGCGATCGCGTCGAGCACTTTTAGACACTGCGTGTGCTCCAGCATCTCGCCCCCAAGGCCAAGCAGTCTGGCCGCATCCGTCACGAGCGTACGGGCCTTCTGCTCGCCCAAAGAAGGCGAGATCAACGCGGCCAGATCATGAATGGATCGCGCCATGACTCACTCTTTATTCAAACGGCATCACCACCGTACAACGACTGTCGAGTCCTCGCTGAGTTTCGTTAAACGCCAAAATCGAGAAATGAAGGATTCATTCCGCTCGAAGACACTCGCTCGGGACGAGTTTGGCGGCACGGGCCGCGGGAACGAGACCCGCGAGCACGCCCACCGCTATCGATGAGCCAAGCGCCGCGACAATCGACCATGGCACAATGACGAAAGGCCAATCGCCGATCCACTTGGTCAGCGCAAAGGACAACACCCACGCGCCGCCAAGCCCAAGCAGGCTACCGATGAGGCCGCCGCTCACCGTGTACAGGCTCGCTTCAATCAATACGCGCGAGCGTAGTCCACTCGAGGACAGGCCGAGCGCGCGGCGGATGCCGTATTCCTTGGTCTTCTCGTGAAGGCTGACGAGCTGCGCGTTCATCACATTGACGCCGCCCACCACCATGGCCACGAGTCCGCTGGCAAACATGATTGCGCCGAGCGCGTAGGTAATGAGCATCCACAACTGGAAGCCTTGGTTGAGCGATTGAAATTCGAAGTTGCGCACACCTAGGTGCAAGTTCTCGAGGAAAGGCGTGAGGCGCTCGGCGACCTTCTTGAGGTCCGGAAGCTTTCCTTGGTCGTCTGCGACGTGGCGCATCGAGATCTCATCGTAGTCTTGCCGGGCGTCGAGCACGCGGCGAAACGTGGCGTTCGAGATCCACATTTTGCGATCGAACATCCACGTGCCATCACCGCCTCCTCCTCCGAGCGGTGGCCGCGGCTTCACGACACCAACGACGCGCAGCGTTTCGGCGCCATTGAGGATGAATGTGTTGTCTGGCAGTGGCCACGCGCCATCGAAGAGCTCTTTCCAAATCGCGTTGCCAATCACGGTCACGCGTTCTCCGTCTTCTGAGTCCATGAGCCAGCGACCGTGCTCCAGCGTGAGTCCTTGTAACTGCATGTAGGGCGTGCCGCCGCCCTGAACCCCAACGGGAACGCGCTTGCTGCCTCGTGACGCTTCCTGGCGCATACGTTCGTTCATGGCCGAGGCGTTCTTGAGCGGCACCCCTTCGATCTCTGCGAGTGCGCGTGCATCCGCGTCGCTCAGCAAGCGGAAGGTGCGG
>JBIKMD010000169.1:0-7222 GCA_044359465.1 Myxococcota bacterium | reverse complement strand
TGGCCGTGGTCGCGAAAGTCGAAGCACCAAAGGTTGAAGCACCAAAGGCGGTTGCAGCGGCGCCTGTTGCGAAGGTGGAAGCCAAGGTCGAAGAAAAGCCGGCACCGGTCATCGTTGCAAAGACCGAAGCTGTCAAAGCGCCACCAGCAAAGGTTGAAGCCAAGCCAGAGCCTGTGAAAGCAGCGCCCGTGACGCCAGCGCCTGTCGTGGCCAAAGTGGAGCCTGCGAAGGCCGAACCTGTCAAAGTTGCACCCGCAGCGCCAGCGCCTGTCGTTGTGGCGAAGATCGAGCCCGTCAAACCCGAGCCAGTTAAAGCTGAGATCAAGCCCGAGCCCGCAAAGGCGGCTCTGGTTGCGCCTGCGCCAGTGGTCGCAAAAGTCGAGCCTGTGCCCGCAATCGAGCGCTCGGTACACGACATCTCAAGCGTAGTGGTCGACAAATCGCTGGAGCGCGTGACGGTCCAGCGTAAGCGAAACGGTACGGACGTGCTTGTTGCGATCAAAGGTGGCAAGCCAACTTACGAAATTCTCGAGCTCGAAGATCCACCACGCGTGGTGTTCGACTTCATTGGCGTTGCAACCAAGTTGCCCAAATCGAGCCACTGGAATCTTGGTGCCACTGGGAAACTTCGTCTCGGCGTGCATCACGATAAAGTGCGTTTCGTCCTGGATGGTACAAACGGACTTCCGAAGTACGAGATCAGCTTCGCTGGCGGCGCTGTGCGTATTTCGACGGAACCCATGCCGAAACCAGCGGCGGAACCTCTTGTCGCCGAAGTGGCCCCTGCGCCTGCGGTCGTTGCGCCGGTGGCAGTGGCGAAGCCAGTGGAAACGAAACAACCAGAGCCGACGCTTGCGAAGGTCGCTGCGCCTGTCAAAGCACCGCTGTCTGCGTCGCCTCCACAGGTTGTTGCCGTTGCCTCGCCCGCACCAGCACCAACAAAATCGCTCGCTCCAGTGGCGCCTGCGCCAGTCGTCGCAGCGCCAGCTGCAGCGCCGGCACCAGTCCCAGCCGTGATCGCCGAAAAACCCACCGAAGCGCCAAAAACCGATCGCATCGCGGCGCTGGATTTTGCCAAACAAAGCGAAGGCGGAAAACTGTCATTCGTTGCGTCTGAAGGCACCAAGCTCGATCTCGATCGCTCCGTTGAGCGCGCGCCGGTTCTGATTCTGTCGAATGCCGAGCTCAGCAAAGATTTGGAGAAGAGCACCGACGTTTCGCGTTTGAAGACTGGCCTGCTTCGCATCACGTCCTTCAACGAACGCAAGGGCAAGGGCGGTGCGCGTATCATTGCCAACCTCGCGACCGTCATGAATCACCGCACCTACCGCGAAGGTGAGCGTGTGGTGTGGGAATTTACGCCAGTCGTGGCGGCCGAACCCGTGGTTGCGCAAGCGGCTCCGCAAGGCCTGCAGCCAGCACCCGCTCCGGCGCCGATGCCCGAAAATGACGTGAAAGTGACCATGAAGCCAGCGCTCGAGGTTGCAGGTTTCTCGGCTGAAGCGACACAAATCGTGCGTTCAACGAGCACGGGATCGAGCGCAGGAAAACGTCTGTCTCTAGATGTGCGCGGCGCTGACTTGCTCAACGTGCTGCGTTATATCTCCGAAGTTTCAGGCGAGAACATCGTCGCGGGTGACGATGTCACCGGCAAGATCACCATTCGTTTGCGCAATGTGTCTTGGGAGCAAGCGCTCGATGTAGCCCTGAAGACCAAAGGTTTTGGCCGCGTAAAGACTGGTTCGATCATTCGCGTGGCGCCGCTCAAGAAGTTGCAAGAAGAAAAGGAACAAGAGCTCGCACGACAGAAAGCCGACGAGAAAGTCGCGCCAACATTCGTCCGCCTGATGCCCGTCAACTACGCGAATGCGAAGGACGTGCTCACGCAGCTCACGCCTTTGCTCACCAAGGACCGCGGTACCGCGACAGTCGATGAACGTACGAACACCATCATCGCTGAAGACCTCCCTGAGGTTTTGAACAAGCTCGAGAACCTCGCCAAGCGTCTCGACACGCAGACGCCGCAAGTGCTCATTGAGGCGCGCATCGTCGAAGCGAACACGCAGCACGTTCGCGACATTGGTATTCAATGGGGCGGTTCGACGCTGTTCTCGCCCGCGACGGGTAACGCAACCGGCCTCGCGTTCCCAAACATCCTCGGGTTGTCCGGTGGTGCTGATGATGCAAACACCAACTCTACGGGAACAGGCGCACCACCACGTTTTGCCGTCAACTTGCCTTCACCTGTTGGAACTGGCGCCGGTGGATCGGTCGGTATGATCTTCGGAAACGCGGCCAACACCGGTTTGCTGTCACTGCGTTTGTCGGCACTCGAGAACAACGGTTCGGTGCGCATCGTTTCAGCACCAAAGGTCACGACGCTCGACAATGTGCGCGCAAAGATCTCTCAAGGCGTCTCGATTCCGATCTCGGTAACCTCGGCGGCCGGTGTGAACACACGCTTCGTCGATGCGTTCTTGTCATTGGAAGTGCGCCCGCACGTAACCCAAGATGGCTCGATCATGATGGAGATCAAAGCGTCGAAGAACGAGCCAAACTTTGCGCGTACGGGTGCCGCCGGCGATCCGACGATCGAAACGAAGGTCGCAGAGACGCAAGTACTCGTGAAAGACGGCGATACTACGGTCATCGGCGGTATTTACACGCGTAACTCGTCGACGACGTTCAATGAAGTTCCGTTCCTCTCTAAAATCCCGGTGCTTGGCTGGTTGTTCAAACGTAAGCGCGAAGAGGATGCCCGTGCCGAGCTCCTCGTGTTCATCACGCCGCGTATCGTCAATCGCCAACAATCGTCCGTTTCGGGTGGCGGTTTCTAAGTGCACATCTTGCTCACAGGGCTCAGTGGAAGCGGCAAGTCGACGGTTGCGCAAATCGTCGGCAGCAAGCTTGCGCGCCCTGTGATCGATCTTGATGTCGAAATAGAAAAGGGCGCAGGCAAGTCCATCGCTGAGATCTTTCGGGATCAAGGTGAAGCGGCTTTTCGAGCGCTCGAGGTAGAAGCACTGAGCGCTCTCGTAGGCGCACCGGAAAGCATCGTGGCCCTCGGCGGCGGAGCGACATGCAGCGAGCGCGGCTACGCTGCGGCGCGCGAAGTCGGCCAGCTGGTGTGGCTCAGCGTATCACCCGCAGTGGCGGCTGAGCGAATTGGTGAGGACGCTGCGCGCCCGCTGCTGGCGGATCTTGCTGCGCGAAAACGAACACTCGAAACGATGCTGGGCTCGCGATGCGAATATTACGCGCGCGCAGACATCGTCGTAGATGGCAACGCGGCGGCGGAGACGGTTGCGGATGCAATCGTGGCCTCCACGCAGGTGCCAGCCTTCATTCATGTGGTTCGATCGCATCGCGGATCGTATCCTGTTCGCATTCGCGAAGGCAGCCCTACCGAGTTGGCGAACGAACTAAGCGCACTCGCTTGTGGCGCGCGAGTTGTCTTCGTGTGTGATCGGAGCGTACTGCCGCGCGTCGAAGCCGTCGCTGGGCAGATGCACAAGGCAAACATCATCGCGGTCGATGCGGGAGAACCACTCAAACAACTCGCTGGTATTGAAGCGCTAGCGCTCGCTCTCGAAGCCAAAGGCTGCGATCGTGAAACAGTACTGGTTGCAGTAGGTGGTGGCAGTCTTGGTGATGCGGTTGGCTTCGTTGCTGCTGTGTACCGACGAGGCGTGCGCTGGCTCAGTGTACCAACGACTTTACTGTCAATGGTCGATTCTTCGCTCGGTGGAAAAACCGGCGTCAACTTGGGTCATGCGAAGAACTTGATCGGTGCGTTCTATCCACCGATTGCGGTGCTCACACAAACCTCGTGGCTGGGCTCTTTGGATCCGCGAGAAGTGCGTTCAGGATTGGCTGAGATGCTGAAAGTGGCTGCTACTCACGACGCCGCCTACTTCGATCAGCTCACGAAGCTCGATGTGTCGCGCGTTGATCCCGCTGCGCTGCTTGGTGTCATCGCCCGCGCGATCGAGATCAAAGCTGCAGTGGTGACGGAGGATGAGTTTGAACGCGGCGTGCGCAAGGTGTTGAACTTCGGTCACACCTTCGGTCACGCCTTCGAGTCGGCCGCCGAGCTGCGCGGTTTGCGCCATGGAGAGGCCGTGGCGCTCGGCATGGTGGCTGAAACTGAATACGCTGCCTCACGCGGAGTGGCTAGCAGCGACGTGCTGAGCGCCTTGACGTTCGCGATGCAAACTTTGGGATTTCAGCGTGATTGGCGACCCCTCGCCGCACGCGCAAAACAATACGTTGGCGCCGACAAGAAGCGCAGCCAAGATCACGTGCGTATGCCCGTGGTTCCGCGCCTCGGGCGTTTCGAGTGGCTCGACGCAGATGTGCGCGAGCTCGAAAAGTTTCTGGAAGAAGGAGCACGGGAATGATCAAAAAAGTGTGGCCGTTGCTACTCACGTTTGCTGCGTGTGCGGATAATCAGGGTTCGCCATTGCAGATTGAAGTTGCGCTCACCGCGACGCCACCTGCGTGCGTCTTTCAGTCGGACTCAACCGTTGCGCTCAGTCGCGGCTTTCGAGACGTTTCGGCGTCGTCCATGGGGGCGGTTGGCTATGTGATTGGCCTTCGCGTGACCAACAACGCGCTGCCCTCTCAATCGCAGCCGCTCCGTTTTGGACCCATCACGAATGTGTATTTGAACCAAAACGATGTGACGATCGACGGTTTTAATCTCTGTTACGAACTAAGGGCTTTCCGCACGACGACTGAGGGACAGATGGTTGCGCCCGAAGCAACGTCGCCTTCATGTAAGGATTTGGCTACATCGACAACGGGTGCGGCCGAGCGCACGGTATTTGTTCCGTCGACGCAGACAATCACGGCCGGCGGCAGCAGAGCGGCGATGGTGGTCGACATTCTGCCTCCTGCTGTGACCGCGATCGATGTGGCGACATCCTTTAGTGCTTCTTCGAGCCGATTCTTGAGTGGCTTGTCTGCTGTTGGTGATCGCAAAACGGTGATCGTCCACATTCAA
The DNA here is from genome assembly GCA_044359465.1 of Myxococcota bacterium. Classification (GTDB taxonomy): domain Bacteria; phylum Myxococcota; class JADLHZ01; order JADLHZ01; family JADLHZ01; genus JADLHZ01. The sequence continues at coordinate 2,217 of JBIKMD010000169.1, read as the reverse complement.
GCTGTGGGTCATACGAACGCCGGTGTGCGCATGGAAAGCAATGAATTCCTGTATCCGGTTGAGCTGTGTGTCGGCTGTGTTCCTTTCGCGAACGCCTGCCCGGGAGGACTTGGCGGGGCAACCGGAAAAGTCGTGGACACAGCCTCTGTGTGTATCCCGGGCCAAGATGTGGTCCCTACCTGCAAAGACCCGTGAGCGAACGCCGTTTTTTGCTGCGCGACCTGCCCGATAGCGGGGTCGCTGCGTTGTCCCAGAACATTCAACAGCACGTGCGTGTTTTGCGCCTCCCCGTGGGGACCGGTGTGCTGCTCTTTGACGGCGCGGGCAAACGCGCGCACGCGATTCTGGAGAGCGAGACGCATGCCCGCATCACACACGTCGAGCAGGTGCCAGTCACTCGCAGCATCAGCGTCGCTGTTCCAATTCTCAAAGGGGACAGGCAAGATTGGCTCGTCGAGAAGCTCTGCGAGCTCGGCTGCGCAGCGCTGGTGCCAGTCACTTCTGAGCGAAGTGTGATCAACGATCTGGGAGAAGGCAAGCGCGCGCGTTTTGAGCGCATCGTTGAGGCAGCCTGCAAACAGAGTCGCCGTGACGACCTCATGCGCATCGAGCCGCTCGTGCCTGTTTTGTCTCTGGCTCCACGGGCCCCAACCGTATTGTCTCCGAGCGCGGCCCAATTGCTTTCTGCGGTGTCTGGCACCTCGCCTCGGCTGCTTGTGATTGGGCCGGAAGGTGGGCTGACCGAAAGGGAGGAATCTGTCTTGGTGGCGCATGGGGGAGCGCTCGCGGGGCTGAGCGGGCCTATCTTGCGTGCCGAAACTGCCGCGATTGCTGCTGCTGCAATTGCGAGCCAAGGCATCGCCGAATCCTAGGCATGTGCCTGTCGTGATGGTAGTTCTATCGCCTTCGTGATTTGCCCGCGCTGCAACACAGTGTCTGACACCAGCGAGACGGCCTGTCGTGCTTGTCGCGCGCTGATCGCCGCTGTCCCGGTGCCTTTCTTTCGGGGCGCCGACGACTGGAAGCATCCGGCCCACGACGCAGCCACCGAAGCCGTATCCTCGCATGCGGATTTGGCAGCGCAGTTCGATGACCCTGTCTTCAACCTGGGTGGAGAAGAGCCACACACCGACGGCCCAACCGAGTTCTCGGTGCCAGACACCTCGCACGCGATGCAGGAGCAGGTGCCAGACACTTCGCACGCGATGAAGGAGCAGGTGCCAGACACTTCGCACGCGATGAAGGAGCAGGTGCCAGACACCTCGCACGCGATGCAGGAGCAGGTGCCAGACACCTCGCACGCGATGCAGGAGCAGGTGCCAGACACTTCGCACGCGATGCAGGAGCCGGTGCCAGACACCTCGCACGCGATGCAGGAGCCGGTGCCAGACACTTCGACGGTGCAAGCTTCGTTACCGCCGGGCTGGCGGCGTTTGGCTGCCGGGGCGGTAGACGCGTTGCCTCTTTGTGGTGCCTTGATGCTCATGTTGCTGTTTTTCGAACGCGATCTCGATGTTGGTGGCGCGCCTTTGATTCCGACCAACCTTCATGAGCTCGGGCGGATGTTCACTAGCTTGGGCACTCACGGATTGGTGATTTTGGCCGCAGTTTCCTGCGTTAGCGTTCTGTATCACGCGTTCAGCCTTGCCTTCATGCGCGCCACTGTTGGGGATTTGCTCTTTGGAATTCGATGGGTGACGCTGTCCGGTGAAGCGCCGAGTCTTGGCCGCTCGCTCATGCGCGCTCTCTTGCAGCTGCCATCGTGGCTTCTTGCGATGTGCGGCGTTTGGTTCGTGTTTTTCACTCGCACGAAACGGACGCTCTACGACGTTTTGACAGGGTGCTACCCTATTCTGCGTTCCTCTTGATTCGCGCTGTGCCCGTTCTGCTGCTGCTGCTGTGCTCGAGCGCCGACGCGCACCGTCGCGATCTGAGTTACGTTGCTGTCTCTGAAGAAGGTCGCGTGTTCACGCTCAAGATCGATCTCGACCCGCACGATACGCCTCTTGTCGAACGGCTAGATCGGGACGGAGATGGAACGCTCACAGAGGAGGAGGTTTCGGAGCAGAGCCCCCTGCTCGAGGCGTTCACGCTTGGGAGGATTTCAATCAGAAAGCCCGGCGCGTCTTGTGTGCCTCGCTCGCCGGTGGAGACGCGTTACTTTGTGGACGTGCAGATGTGGCACGTCAATGCGATCTACGATTGCCCTGATGCGGC
>JBIKMD010000168.1:0-7224 GCA_044359465.1 Myxococcota bacterium | reverse complement strand
CCCCGCTCTCGCGCCGGAAGTGCGTCAGCTTGCGCAGCAGCACTGTACTCGCGCCATCGAGCGGCTCGCTGAGCTCATCGAGTCACCGGACGAACGGATAGCCGTTGCAGCATCCATAGCCATGCTGGACCGTGGCATCGGCAAAGCGGCGCAGGCGATTGAGGTGAACGACCAGAGGGCTTCATCGGAGGGGCAGAAGGCCGACTTGTCCAAGCTAAGCGATGCGGAACTCGAAACGATGCAGGCGCTCTATGCGAAGTGCCGGGACTCGAACGTGTGAATGCTATTGCGCTGCATAGCGCGTAAGCGACTGCGACCAGATATGACGCTCCCAGCGAATCCCAAGGGTGCAGCATTTTGTGCTTGGATTGACGCCTTGCGGTGGGTAGATTGCCTGCCCCGTCTCACATCTTGTTTCTCACGAACTGAAAAGGAACGTGTGCATGGTGAAAGCAGGCCCCTGGGAATCGCTTCACGACCTTGTTCGCGCTTACGAATGCCGCAAGTTCAAAGACATCAAAAGCGTGGAGGGCAAATCCGTTGTCGCGATTGAGACGGGCGGTGGGTATGCACGTGTTCTTTTCCAGCGTCCCGGCAACTGGTCACCCGAATCGAAGTGGCACCATTTCTTCCCGCTTCCAGAATACAGCGCGCCGGTCGAGTTCGATGAGTAGAAAACGGCGCCTGAACCCGCTCACTTCTCGTTGAATAGCTTGAGAGGATTCTTGTCTATCTCTCGTAGGCAACGCGGATTGGTTCACGCCGTAGTGCGTGTGTTATGCTCGGCAAATGCTGTTCGCCACGTTAGCGATAATTTTCGCACTGCCTGACTGGCAACCGCCGGCCGACTGCCTCTCATCATCGACAGAGGCCATCGCCAGGCGACACTACAAGCACCTGCTTGATATTGATTCGCAGCTAATCGCGGTGGCCAAGACCGGCACCGACAAGGAGATCGCTTTCGACGCGATGGCGCAAGTTAAGAACGTCGACGCCGAAATAAAATACATAGCAGATATCGTCGCCCTTGCTGTCCTGAGCAAGGAGAAGTCCGTAAAAGACCTCGCGCGCCGATTTCTAAGATCCCCACTTACTCTGCTCCGTCGCTATTCGATGACAATGCCAGAATTGTTGCGCATCTGGGCCGCAAAGACGAAGGTGCCGATATTAGCGCTGGAGTTGCGAACACTCTTGAACGTTCTCGGTGAAATCGAGTCAGACTTGGCCCTGTGCCTGCCCCCGCTTGATTCAGCGCAGAGCGGAGAAAAGTGAAGCAATAGCGACGATTCCACGGTCATCATGACCGTCCAGCTTCCGGAATCATCTGGATCGCGTCTTCGCTGTCCCATGTTCCGTGTCGCATCATGCCTTCCTCGCCAATGGCTCGTAAGTTGATGCACAAACGAGTTAATACGTCCAAATTCGTGGTCACACGTGTACTTTTGCGGCCTTCGCGATTTCCTCCGCAGATTTCAACATCACGGACGGGTCTGCCTCGATCATCTCGAGCCCAATGCGCATGGCCTGCGTTGCTAGCCCCGTGTGAGACAGAAACGACCAACGGCTAACCAACGCATCCAACCGCTGTCCGTCTTCTTCCGTGAGCTTGAGCAATAGCTTGCGTGGGCCGTTTGGCGCCTTGGCGTATTTACGCTTGTTCTTCTTCGTCATCACGCGGCAGCATTACACAACACCGCTTCGATTGTCGCCTTGCACAGCGGCTTGCCGGTACGACCGACAACACCTTCCTCGGCGAGCTTCGCAACAATGCCGCGAATGCTCACGCCGCTTGCTCGCAGCTCGTGCGTTCGTGCGATGGCCCCTTGCTCGCCAGAATCACGCTCAAGAGACCGACCGTCAGAGGCGAGACGGAAACCAAAGCGCACAGTCCCGGTGCGTTCGCCCTTGGCTTTCTTGACCGCCAGTGCCGCCTTGGTTCGCGAGCGAATGAGCGCACGCTCATACTCGCTGAACGCATCGACAATCCGCCGCATGAGCATCGATGATGGGTCGTTTTCGTCGCCACCTTCGCCCGCAGCAGAAATGACCTTCGCGCCTTTGTTCTCCGTCAGTCGCTCGATCAATGCGGCGAGCACCACATCACGCGCCGGTCGGTCTCGTTTTGCGACGACCAGGATACCCGACCCGTGTTCTTCGAGCGCATCGACTGCGCTCTGGAGGCCAGGCCGATCGGAAAGCTCGGCGCCGCCGCTGACGCCTTGATCTGTGTACCAGGCTGCAATCTGCACCCCAGTTCGCGAGGCCCAGCGTTCGATTGCTTCGCGCTGCGCTTCAGGACCGAGGCGCTGCTCGTCTGTCGAGACGCGGAGATAGGCGACCGCGATCTTTGGGTTTCCTTGCTTGGTCCGCTTATTCATATCGACAGATTGGCATAGATTAGCATAGATTAGCAAAACAAATCGTCCTGCAACCGAACGTTAGTAGGACAGCAAAACCAGTAAGCAACGGAGAGCGGTATGCAAAGAGTAGCGAGTGCGAAGCGAGCCGTGACCAAGAACGAAATAGAGCGGCGCAAGCGTCAGGATCGGGCGCTTCGAATAATCAATGGCGAGAAACCGCCCAAGCGAGCGGCGTGCGGGGTGTACATTGATGGCTGGTTGCGCGACCTGCCCGCAGTGGCGAGCGCAGACTTCGCTCCGTTCATCGAGTGGCAAACGCTCTGCACTCATCTAATGCAGAACGACAACGACTCCGAAGCCCGGCACGTTTTCCCGTACATCGAGCCGCTTGCTGCGGGCTTCTACTTCGTTGCGATGGAGCAAGGCCGCAAGGACGTCGCGCGCGAGCTACGATCTATCCTTCGCAAAACGTCGGCAGAAATGACGAATGGACTCGAACGAACCTTGAGCATGGGAAAGCGACAGTGCGCGATATGGGCGGTCATCCAAGTTGCGGAACGTGAGGCGCTTCGTCGTGGTGTAACGTTGGGTGACGAGCTCGACTTGGTGCAGGGAGCCATCGACTACTAGCTACTCGGCGCAAACACCGGTGAGCCAAGCGACTATCCGAGTGGATTTGATTGGATCCCGATGCTCATTGACGGTGAGGCGCCCATAGTATGCACCGGCGCCATCGACAACCACCGGCGGATCCGATGCGTACTCGTCGCAGGCGGAATACATCGAGTACTTGCTTCCGAATTTGCCGTAGGCGTTCAGCACACTGTCAGCTGCGTACTCGTTGCCGTGTGTACCGAATTGGTTGAACACCGAATCGGCGGCGTATTCTGAACACGACAGACAACCGAGATACACGCTGTGGTCAGGCCCCCCGAAAATTAGAAGGCGATCGTCCTGGGCAGGCGGGGTCGCCACACTCGAAACTTCGTGCTCTCGCTGCGCTGCCTCGGCCCGATGCCCGTTCACGCGGCGCTGCCCTCCACTTGCAGCTGCAAGCGCCCGGCCCCAATCAAAGCTTCCGCCGCACGAGACGAGAAGCGGCAATACACACGGCAGCAGCCTTTCCATACTTACGAGCCTAACCGATGTTCCTTGGGCTCGCTTGTTGCCGCGCGTTCGCCGAGGCGCTCAGCCATCAGGATCCAAGGGCACGTTGTAGCGTCGTTCGTAGCAGCGGGCTCGATCTCACCGAGCTTTGTCACCCGGCACGCCCCTGCTTGGCGCTGTCTCTCGCCGGTCGTGAACTGCAGCGAACATTTCAGCCTCATCCATCGCGTTCTCTCTCTCCGTAGCCACCACGCCTTGAAGCATTGCGTTGCGCTTAAAAACAGCTAGCGCGTTACCGGCGCTGCTTCCGTCCGTATCCGGTTCCCCAAGCAATTGGGAGCGCACGAATGATTCGAAACGTGCAGCACTCACAACATCGACGGAGACACTCGCTTTAGTGCGCTCCCTCTCGCGTAGAATCTTCGGGTTTGCAGTGGTGGCCAGCCCAGCCTTCGATGCGAGCAATGCTGCGTTCTGCTCGGCGAGCCGACGTGGTCCTACATTCGTTATCTTTTGGCGGTCGATTAGCAGCTTCTTGAGAACATCCGGCTCCGGCTTCAGCTCCCAGGCATCGATCACATCTCGCACCCGCTTATGTGCAGCTTCACGTTGCGCTTTCTCTTGCTGGCTACGCTTCTTTGCGTGGCGCGCATACGCCTCATCATCGAGGCCTCGCTTCCGTTCTTTCTTTCGGCGCGTCTTCATCGTCCGATACGCCTCGTATAGATCCGTCTGCAGCTCGAGCACCGCCGCATCCACTGCGCGCGTCATCTCGGCTCGCGCGTGAGTGTTCATCGCTTGCCTGACCGCGTTCCATAGATCGGCGAGAAGCGGATCTTGTGGCCGACCTTCCTTCTGCGCGTCCTCGTCAGTGATTGCGAGCTTGATGAGTCGCATAAGATCGAACCCGTCGAGTGTGCGGCGCGTTCGGTTGGTCTTCTTTCTCGGCATCACATCTCCCTCGTAACCCGTCCGCAGAACCTGACCGATCTTCGCCCGGATTAACATTACCAGCGGGCCGCAAGGTCCATTTGTTCGGCAATGCCGCCGACGAAAGGATTCTTATGCAAGGGTCGGATAGCAGAATGGTTGGGTACTCGGAAGCAGCAACCTGCCTGGGTGTACCTGTGGGGACGATTTATGCGTGGGTGGCGCGTCGCCAAATTCCGCACCATCGTCTTGGGCCTCGCCTGGTCAGGTTTGATCGCGATGAGCTCGAAGCTTGGCTCGAACGAAAGCGCGTTCAAGAGCAGACCGAAGGCGGTGCCGAATGAATCGCCACTCTGTTGCTGTCGAACAGCAGACCGAAGTTACGCGCCTTCTTGCGCGTGTCTGGAATGAAGCGACAGTGTTGTTCTCTACCGAGTTTGCATTGGCGCTCTTCGAGGAATCGTCATTCCCCGAGATGAGCGAATGGGCATCTGAGGTTCAACGATTGAATGATGCCGGCCAGGTGAATTGCATCATCGCCGGTGATGGCAGCCTTTGCTGCGTCGCTACCGACACACCATTGGTCCGAATGCTTGCGAACTTCGATGCGCGCCAAGCACGTGCGTTCTCGAAAGCTGCACCTACCGGTGCGGTGCGCGTGTTCTCGATGTTTGGCGACACCGTGAGCGTTACCCTCTTTGGTGCCGCATCCTGCCCCTCGTCGGAGGTGCTGCAATGAATGCACTGCGGGAACAAACAGAAAGGGACGTCTCTGACTCCATCTTGTCAGCTATTGGCGTGCGCAACGGCGTAGCGGCGGCCAAGGCACTTGGCTTCTCGCCCGCCGAAATCACGCTCGTGCTCGACCACGTCCGTTCTTCGTGGACCGACAACGCAATTCTGCGCGCGCGAGCATCGGAGGGACGTCGGCTCTGCTTGCTGCTTGTTGGCGATCCCCTTGTTTCTTTGGTCATCGACAATCAGACGGCCGACGAGGCGTTCAATCTCTCACGTAGCGACGGCCCGAATGACTCGCTTCGCTTCGTTGTCGAGCTGTGCGGCGGGATGCAGTCCCTGTACACGGTCTCCGATGCCAAGGAGCGAACACGCCCGCTCTTTGTTGGTATGCACTCTGGTATGTCGGCCGACGAACGCGTCACGTGGACGAGCGCGTTCGACGATGCACGGGCCAACGGAGCCGACGCGCTGCATGCAGCAATGAGCGCGTGGCACACAGTGCATGAAGCGAAGAAGGCGGTGCGTTCATGAACAATCGCGCCTGCACGTGCGTACGTTCCAACGCAACACGCCCGATTGATGTGAACCCGTACTGGTTGCCCCCCGAGATTCGTGACGGATTTTTTGTTCTCTACGCCGCGATGCTTTGCAGAGTAGCGCACGAGCTCGCGCAAGCAATCTCATGGGCCATCGCGCCACTGCGAAGCTAGACGAACGCATCGGACGGGAGAATCTCGGCGAGCGTACAGCAGAAGGTGAACGCAAATGGCGGGACGCTACAGCGTTCACTGCACAACCTGCCGCGCATGCGGTTCGCTCCGCAGTAGCGGTTGCGCTGCGCCGAGGTGAGCAATGACAACACTCTCTGCAATTGCGCATGCGTTGGGCGCCAAACGAAACGGTTCCCAATGGGTCGCGAGATGCGTTTCACATGAAGATCAGACACCCTCGATGGCGCTGCGAACGACGCCTGATGGGCGACTGCTCGTGAAGTGTCATGCAGGCTGCGCACAGGAGTCGATCCTCGCGGCGTTGAAAGAGCGCGGGCTGTGGTCGAGCGTTGTCACCGACTGCACAGCATTTAGCATGCGCAGCACCGATGCAGAGCGCACAGCGAAGGCGCGCGAGGTTTGGCAGCACGCGACGAGTGCGACGGGGACGCTCGTCGAAACCTATCTGCGTGCTCGAGCTATCACGCTCCCGCCGCCGCCAACGCTGCGCTTCATCTCCGACGCGTATCACGGTGAGTCTGGCCAAGCGTTGCCGGCGCTCATTGCGGCGGTGACCGTGTGGCCAAGCCAAGCTGTGTGCGCGGTGCAGCGGATCTTCCTGCGTTACGACGGAAGCGGGAAGGCTGCAGTATCACCAGCAAAGAAGTCGCTCGGTCCGATACGCGGCGGCGCCGTTCGACTCGCCAAGGTGGGCACAAGGCTCGGCATCGCCGAAGGCATCGAAGACGCGTTGAGCGCCATGCAGCTCGATCCCACCTTGCCCGCGTGGGCGACGCTGGGCACCGCGAACTTCATGACCGTCGTGTTGCCACCGCTACCGCTCGCAGCTGAGGTTGTGATCATCGCGGACAACGATGGGCCGGGGCTGAAGACGGCGAACGATGCCGCCAAGCGCTTTCGCGCCGAGGGTCGAACCGTTCGCATCGCGCGACCGCCGCAAGGCACCAAAGACTTCAACGAAGCACTCCAACAACAAGCTGCACGAGGTGCCGCATGACTGCTGACAATCTGGTGCGTCTCATCACTGACGCGCCTATCTCCGATGGTTCTACTGAATGGCCCGAGCCCGCGCCTATCCGCGCGCCCTTGCCGCCCGTGCCTGCATTCGACGCGGCGCTGCTGCCCGAAGCGTTGCGCGCTTGGGTCATGGATGTTGCGCAGCGTATGCAGTGCCCGCCGGACTTCCCCGCGATAGGCGCGATGATTGGCCTCGCAACAATCGTAGGACGTCGTGTCGAAGTGCGACCGAAGAAGTTCGACGACTGGGCCGTGGTGCCAAATCTTTGGGGCATGGTGATCGGTCGACCGAGTGCGCTGAAGTCGCCGGCCATCAGCGAGACGATGAAGCCGCTGAATCG
>JBIKMD010000165.1:0-7266 GCA_044359465.1 Myxococcota bacterium | reverse complement strand
GCATCAAGTACATGGAGTCGTTCGAGTTCGCGCTCGTGCGTAAGCTGTGCCTGTCACGCAACCGCTTGATCGAAGCGTATCCCTCTACGGTTCAAGAGATTCGCTTCTACATGTCGCACCAAAAGAACTTCCGGCACGGGCGGCTCAAGCTCTATGCCGGCGGCTGGCTGTATTGGCTCATGGGCAACGCGTTCACGCAGCGCCCTCGCCTCTTGTCGCTCGCTGACATGGCAGAAGAGGAGCCGATCATTCGCCGCGAGGCGCTCGATGGTGGCTTCGAGTATTCGGATGCCTACTTGCATGACACCGACGCGCGTTTTGTCTTCAACTTCGTGCGTTCAGCACTGAGCTACGGCTGCGTTGCAGCAAACTACGTACGCTCGAACGGTTCAGAACGCGTCAGCGAAAACGGCGGGCAAGTGTGGCACACGCGCGTGCAAGACGTCATGCGCGGCCGAGAAATGACCGTGCGTTCCAAAGTGATTGTGAACGCTTGTGGCCCCTGGGTCGACGCGGTGAACAGCGCGAGCGGCCAAAGCACCAAGCACAAACACGTCTTCTCCAAAGGCATTCATATCATCGTGCGCAGGCTCTCTGAGCATCGCCGTGTGCTCACGTTCTTTGCAGACGACGGCCGCTTGTTCTTCGTCATCCCCATGGGTCCTCGCACGTGCATAGGCACCACAGATACGCGCGTCGACGCGCCCGAAGTCCACGTCACAGATGAAGACCGCGCGTTCGTGCTGGACAATATCAACAAGCGTTTGCTGCTGGACCAGCCGCTGACCAAAGCAGACGTGATCGCCGAACGCTGCGGCGTGCGTCCGCTCGTGGTCTCGGCAAAGAACACGGGCAACACCAACGATTGGCTGCAACTGTCACGCAAACACGCGATAGAGACAGACGCGTCACGCGCCCATATCAGCATTTTTGGCGGCAAGCTGACCGACTGTTTGAACGTAGGCGAAGAGATTTGTGACGAAGTGACCAAGCTCGGTCTATCGATCCCGTTCGAAAAGCGGCGCTGGTACGGCGAGCCCGCGCCAGAGATTCGCGAAGAGTTCTTCCACCAAGCGAAGCTGATGGAGCTGGACAAGCTCACTTCGCCCAAATCCTCTGAGCAACTGAGTACGCGCCTGTGGCGCCGGTACGCGGGCCAAGCGATTGGGTTGCTTGAAAACATCCGCGCCGACCCGCGTATGGCCGAAGTGCTCATTGATGGCGCCGAGTACATTCGCTGCGAGATCGAACAAGCTGCGCGGCGTGAGATGATTACGCGCCTCGATGACTTTTTGCGCCGGCGCTCGAAGATCGCCCTCGTGACACGCCATGAGGATCTGCGCGCGGCCGCGGGCATCAAAGAAGCCTGCCGCATCCTCTTTGGCGACGACGCAGACGCGCGCTATGCCGAGTACTTTGCAACGCACTCCGACGTCGCAGCTTGAGGCCCTAAGACGATTGTCCTATCGCCCTGGCGCTATTCTCGCTACGGACGCGGGCATGGGTTCTTCCGGTATCACCATCGCTTCGTTCAATTGGCGCGTGCAGGCCGATCTCTTGAAATTGCACTTGGACTCCCTAGGCATTGCGTCGTGGCTCACGGACGAACACGTCGTTGGAGTGGATCCCCTCATGGCAGTGGCCGTCGGTGGAATCAAAGTCACGGTTGCAGCCGAAGACGAGCGCGCTGCGCGAGAAGCGCTCGCCGAGTTCGAGAAGCTGCGCGAAGCCGGCGCCGGTGACGTCTGTCTTTCTTGCGGCGCGCCCATGCGCGAGTCTGACGACAAGTGCCCGAGCTGTGGCTGGTCGTTCAACGACCAGCAATGAGCCTGCGCCCTTGACGGATGCGCCACACCAGCCGAGACCGGCTCGCGTGACCCAGATTGAAGACCCAAATGATCCGCGTTTGGCGCCCTTTCGTGATCTACGCGCGGATCGTGATCGCCGCAGCGACCCTGTGTTTGTCTGCGAAGGATCGTTTTGTGTGCGCCGTGCACTCGAGCATAGGCGCTTCGTCGTAGAAACTGTGCTCGCAACCGAGTCGCAGGCAGAGGCGCTGGCGCCCTTGCTCTATGAAGGTGTGACGCTTCTGCAAGCCTCGAACGCGCTGCTCATGGAGCTGACCGGGTTCAAGTTTCACCGCGGCGTGCTCGCTACGGTTCAAAAACCTGCGCTTCCGGCGCCAAACTTTGCGGTGCTCGGTGCAAGCTCGCGCGTGGTGTTTGGCGAAGCGATCAGCAATCCAGCCAACGTCGGCGCGCTCATTCGCAACTGTCGATCCTTTGGTGTCGATCTGTTGGTGCTCGACAAAAGCTCGGGAGATCCTTTCTCGAGGCATGCCGTACGAACCGCCATGGGTAACGTGTTCTCACTTCCGATTGCCATCGTCGATGACGTGGCCCCAGCCGTGCGCGCATACAGAGACGCCACCGCAGGGCAAACTTGGGCTGCTACGCTGAGTCCGACGGCACTGAAGCTGAACACGCTGCAAGCGGCTGCGCATACGGGGCTTGTGCTCGGCACGGAAAATACAGGTTTGCTTCCCGGCACCATCGCTGCCTGCTCGCACGAGGTGATGATTCCCATGGCTGACGGCGCCGACTCGTTGAATGTCGCCGCAGCGAGCGCCGTGATGCTCTATGCCGTGCAGCGCGTCGGCGGCCCCCCTGCAGCGCCGCTCGGGTCAAGGTTGGCCTAAAAGTGCTCGCCAGCACGCACGAGTTGGGCTAGCGCCCGGCGCCATGAAGCGTTTCGAGTCGTTCTTGCTCCCGCTCCTTCTCACCGCTTGCCAAGTCACCGCGCCCGATGCGCGCACGCAGCAAGTGGGATCAGGCGCGCCTACCCAGCAGCCCACGCCTGCGACGCAGTCAGATCCGCCTGCCGCGGATGAGACGGATCCAGATCCGCAGCCAGAGACCCAAACCCCTGAGCAACCCAAAAAGCTCGAGAAGAAAGGCAAAGTCACCGCTTCCAAGTTGGTGAGAACCTACTCAAAGAAACAGCTTGAGACGCTGCTTGGAGACGACGGTTTTGGGCTTCCGATTACGCATGGCGCCCAGGTCTACAAGCTCGACTACGAAACCCAGGCGCCCAAAGGCAAAGTCGTCAAGGCGCGCACCTTGGTGCTGATTCCAGACGGGTCAACGCAGAACCTGCCACTCCTCGCCTATAACCATGGCACCACCGGCATGGCCGATGGGTGCGAGCCGAGCGCTTACCCTGGCTACGAAGAAAGTTTTCTCAGCTACGCAGCGCGCGGCGTCGCTGTCAGCGCTACGGACTATGCAGGCCTCGGCACACCAGGCACGCACTACTACTTGATGAACGAACCGACTGCATTTTCGGTGTGGGATGGCATTCGCGCAACAACGACTTTCAGCAAACAACAAGGCCTGACGCTCAGTGGCGAAGTCGCGATCATTGGTCACTCGCAAGGCGGCGGCGCGTCGCTCTTTGCGCAGCAAGCGCACGCCACATATGGGGACGAGTTCACAATGCTCGGCGTTGTAGGCTTGGCCCCTGCCCCAATTTGGCGCTCGGCCCTCAAGACCGCTGGCGCCACGAATCCCTATCTCGTGTTGTTCGTGATGTACGCCTACTCGGCGAGCTTGTTGAACCCTGCGCTCGACTTCACCAAGATCGTGAGCCCTGCGATCGCCAAAGACTTCCCGGGCTGGGCCGCCGAGCAGTGCTTAGGCGATCTGCTGGACAGCGTAGGCGAGGATCCAGAAAGCGTCTTCGCCAGCGGCTTCCTCGCGGCGGCAAAATCAGGTGATTTCACGCCTTTTGCCGATTGGCTCGCGCAAATGGACTTCGATAGCCCAGGTAACTACAGCTCGGACGCCCCGGTGCTACTCGTGCAAGGCGACGCAGACGATATCGTCTTCCCGCAATTTACTAAAGATTTGCAGGCACGTCTTTGCAGTAACGGCGTCAACGCCACGCTCACCATGGTGCCCGGCGACCACAACGCTTCCGTAGAAGCGGTGGACGTTTACGGCCAGTGGCTGCTCGAACGCCTCTATGGCTACGACGCGGCGGATGGTTGCCCCTAGCTGAGAGTTTTTCCTGGTTTAGGGCGTCTCATGAGACAGAAGCTGGCACGGAGGCTGCTACGCCAGCTGTCATGATGCTTCGCAACACCCCACTCCTCGCCCTGCTTTGCCTGGTTCGATGCAGCGCTCCAGACCTCGTGAGCGAGTCTAGTGGCCGCTCGGAACAGGGCCTTACGACCGTCACCCCCTTCGGCGCGACCCAGTTCCCATCGAGCACCTTCAACCTCGTTCGTGTGGACGGCACGACGAGCAGCGGCGCCCAGGTGACCTGCACTGGTGCGCTCCTTTCGAACTCGGCTTTGCAAGGCGCGGTGGTGCTCACTGCCGGTGATTGCGCCAGACTCCCTGCGGAGCGCCTGCGTGTGCGGATGCGAACGTCCGCCGCGGCTGAGGAAAAGAGCGTCGGTAGCGTTCGCGCGACACGCTGGAGCGGCAACTTTGCGCTCCTGCTGACGAGCACCTTTAGCAGCGTGAGCACGCAGCCGCGCCGGAGCCTGTCTCAGACGACGCTCGCGGTCGGTCAGTCGCTCACCTGCGCAGGGGTTGGTGGGACCACAAACAACGACAGCGTCGCGTTTGGCGAGCTCATCGTCACAGCGGTGTATGGACCTGGGAATGCCGAGCTTACCCCGGTCGTCTCCGCCGATCGACGCACCGTCACGACCGCCGCAGACGCTGGCGCCATCTGTCGCTTGACGAGCCAAGTGAACGCCGGTTTCGACATCGTGGATGCTGTACTCAGCTGGGGCACCTCTTCGAACGGCCGCGCGACGGCGGTCTCTGCCGGCGAGCTGCGCGCCTTCACGGAGCTCCCAGACAACGTGCCTGACTTGTTCGCACGGCCGGCGCTGCGCTTGGTCCAAGCTTCAGCGAGCGGCTGCTTGACTGCGTACGAAGACGCGCGCGGTTTGGCGACGAAAATGGCGTGCTCGCCAAACGATACCTTCCAAGATGTTTTCATCCTGGACGATACGATTACGCTGGGTACCAGACGCGTCACGGGTCAGCGCATCTTCTCGGCGGCCACAGGAAAAGTGCTCGGCACGAACTCGAACGGTCTCGTGAGTTGGTCCCGTCTCGTACCAGGCACCCCCGGCCAGATGTACGCACTCGCGACGAGTGGCAACACCCCTGTGGTGTCAGTGAGTGCGCCAGGCAGATGCCTCGATGTTCCAGGCGCTAACCCTGGTTGGACCTATCTGCAGGTGTTCCCGTGTCACGGCGGCGAAAACCAAATGTTCCGCGTAGAGCGATGCCCAGTGAACCTTCCGGGCAGACAATGTACGACCCTGTTCTAGTCAGCAGCGTCCCCTCTGCAAAACACCGCGCAAGCCGCAATCCCAAACAAGCAAAATTGCAAAACATACGCATCGAGGAGTGATCCATGAACGGTCTGTGGTTATGGCTGATTCTCACCAACACGACGCCAAGCAGCGTCAACAGTGCACGTGCCCGCTTCGTGGCCCAAAACCCTAGCGACACGTTCATTGTGAGTGTGACACAGAACGGACGCACACAAACATGCTCGACCGATGCGTTGAACCCACGCACCTGCGAGCTCACTGTAGACGTTGGCGAAGCAGAGATTTCCGTGAGCGGGAGTCAGCGCTTCTCCTTTAAACATACCTACGCGGAGGGACTTTCGATACACCGTTTGAAGTGGCGGTCGCGCTGGCCACTCTACCTGGGGGGTGCCTTCGTGGGCGTGGGAATCGGTGCGGTGGGCGCAGGCGTTAGCTTTGCGCTGCGCTGCGCCAACGGCACGCCGATAGAAAAGATCACCGCGTGCGGAGGCCCAGCCGAAGTGGGCTATGTGCTCGGGGGCATCTTCGCTTCGCTTGGCATCACTGGCATCATCGTCGGCGCGGCGACCACTGGGAATCGCACGGTCACTGACCACGAACAGCTTGGTCAAGCGGCAGACTTTCTGCGCTTCGTGCCACAGCTTGCGTTCGAGTTTGGCAAACAAGGCACCATCGCTCAGGCACAGTGGTCGTTCTAACGCCTTTCTATCGCGCTCATGGCGGCAGCAGCGCAGCAGACACCCGACCGCAGAAATCGCCCCGCCACTGTCGCATGTTCGCATAAGGCCGAATGGACGTCGCAGGGGGCGGAACGCCAAAGCCTTCGTCAACGAACGCGCGTGCATGCTCTGCGAGCGCGGCATCGCCCCCCTGCGCATGAAACCACAAAACGGGTTCCACCAAGGTCTGCGCGCTGCCGTCCGATGATGTCGCCATGGCGCGCGGGCCTTGATACCAGCCATAACCCGCGTAGCGCAGGTTCCAATTGGCAAAGCCGGCAAGAACGGCCATCACGGGCTGATCATCCACGCCCGCCTCGACCATGTAGTTCACAAGCGCCCTCGCCAAGAAGCCCAGCTGAAACGGTGCTTCGATGTCAGTAGGCGTGCCCGCCCCTCCGATGTAGCTGGCTCGCCCGCCGCTCAAGGGGTCGAGCGAATCTTGAAAACGGAAGTAGCGAGCCACGTAGTCAGACACACCGGTCAGCAACGTCACGTCACCAGTGACGACATAAGCCTGCACCGCTTGAGCGAGCGCATGCCCCACGGCGCGTCCGTTCATGTTCGGAAACGGGTCTTGCTGATTGAGGCGCGTCTTTCGAAATTCTCCGATGAATTCGAACCAGTCACGCATCCACGGGTCCGCGCTCATCGCCCACGCCTCGGCCACATGGTACATCCAGCCGTGCTCATCGTCGCGCGCCGAAGCGTTCATGCGTGACCCAAGTTCGTAAGCAAAGCCGGTCACCGGGAGCGAACAATACTGGTCAACCGCGTACGCCGCCAAAGCCGCCTGCAATCCAGGCGCATCCAACTTGGGGAAACACGCTGCAACGAAGCGGCGATAGTTGCGGCCGCTGTCGCGACCATAGTCACCTGAGTAGGGATTTTCGGTCAGCAACAACTGTGAATGGTCACGCGCGTAACTGTAGCCAGGCAGCCAAATGGGCCTCACATTGAGCTCGGCCATCGCCGCATCCTGCGCAGCGTAGTAGTCGGCTGGGTCCTCGGAGACGAAGTAGCGTCCGACGCCGTAAGGCCAATTGCCTGCGGAGCTCGTTGCAAAGCGACGGTCGGCGTCGAGTCCAAAATCGAGCCAACCAAGGTGATGTGACTCTGGCGCCCAGCCGCCATACGTCGTGTAGTCGGGCGTACGCTTGTCTGTGCGAGCCGCAGCCTCTGGAGCGG
>JBIKMD010000164.1:0-7280 GCA_044359465.1 Myxococcota bacterium | reverse complement strand
CACGGATGAGCACATCACCCAGGCAGATCTGGTGGACACCTTGGTGAGTCATGTGCCGCCTAATGGGTCGATGCTCGAAGGTAGCTTGGTGAGCGTCGAGCTACCTGGCGGCGGTGGTCACGCCATGGTGGCCACCCGAGTCGAACGGATTGGCGGCGAAGCCGTCGTGGTGTTTCGTGATCCCTATACCGGTAAAATTCACGAACGCAGCGTGGCTCAGCTCAAGGCAGCGCAGTCTGGAGGAACGGACTTTCGGCTTTTTGGTATCACTTTACACGAGGGCAAACTTCCGCCGTTCACCATTGGCGTGCCGCAAGGGAGCGCCGAGTACGCGGCGTTCGTTGTTCTGCGCGCCGACGCCAAAAACGAGGGCGCGCTTCGTCTGTTGATGCGTCTGCCAGAAGAAAGCCGTCGCTCAGCGCTCAAGACGCTCAGCGCTGGTGGTGAGGGCGCAGTCATAATGCGTCAAGCATTGGACCTTGGTTCGAACGGTGTGTCAGTCGCCGATGGGATTGCTAAGAACAGCGCGTCACCAAGCGCCGATTGGGAGCGCTATCTTGGGCGCAAGAAGCTGGCCTCAGACCTGCCGGCCAATGCCTTCCAAGGCTACGCGCGCTTCGAGCTCGATAGGCAGTGGATGCACGGTGAGCCGGAAGGCCGCGAGGCGTTGCTTCAGCGCATTGCGCAAGCGTCGAAGGATCCGAAGACACTTGCGACAGCGGAAGCCGTGCTAACCGCGACGCGGAATGAGTACGATCCTGCCCGCCTTGCAGAGGTGACGCGCCTCCTTGCTAGTGATCCCTCTGCGGCGCTCGCTTACGCCAAAAAGGGCACGCTGCCGGCCGTGAAAGGAAAGGGGGTCGACTTTGCTGCGGAGCTGAAGCGGCGAGGAACACGCGAGCAAGTCGAGGAGCTCTCCGCCTTCGCAGAGAAGTTTCCGGGCGTACAGTTTGATCTGGTCGAGGGCGATCACGGTGTGCTCGAGATGCGCGGCCGGGACGAACGAGGTGTGCTCATTGCGCGCCCCTTCGATAAAGAAGGCTTCGTTGCAGACATCGCTCCGCTAGCGGTCGACCCTAAAACGGTGGTGGGCACGGCGCCCTTCGCGACCCGCGCCATGCAGGGGCAATACGCAGGTGAGCATCGTTTGTCCTCGGAGAATCCGACCCGCTACCTCACAGCGACCGAGCGCCCAAGGTTCGAGCTGACGGTAGAGAACGGTCGCCTCGTGGATCGTGAAGGGATGACCTATGACTCAGCGCCGGTACAGGATCAGCACGACATGGCGATCTTCGTCCTGAGCGGTGATGGTCACATCTACGCGAGAATGCCAGAAGAAGCGGGGCGCTTTCAGCACTCGACTTTCCTTGCCGGCGAACCCGTCGCGGCCGCGGGTTTGATCTTGGTAGAAAACGGCAAAGTGAAGCGCATCACAGATGAGAGTGGGCACTACAAACCGGACCCCGTGCAGATTCTTCAGGCCGTCAAGCGTCTCGAGACGATGGGAATCGATCCGAAGTCGTTCAAAGTGAAAACGCGCAGCACGCCAGAGATGAGCGGCGCCGACTTCATCAAACACATGCAAGGGGGTCACTCGTGAGATCCACGCTCAAGTCTGAGGGGCCAGTCAAAAAGCCAAAGTTGGACGCGTTTCGTGCGTTGCAAACCGTTCTCGCGCTGGCTGAGGCCAAACCCGAAGCGTTTCGTGCAGACGCGGTATTAGCTTTGCTCGGCTACTACTTCACTGCCATGGCGCCGGACGAAACTTCAACGTTGCTCGATGACCCCAAGGCCTACGCCGCTGTTGTGAAAGCCTTGAGCAGCGTGCCCAAGCTCGATGCGGCGGGGCGTGAACGGTATTTTTTCGACGTCGTGATCGCTGCGCATCACGACACCGATTTACGCCAGCTCTGTGTGCCGCTGCTCGATGCATATGATGATCGCACCTTGGTCGATTTACTTACACGCGCGCTCACAGACAACTCGCCTCTCCATCAGCGCAATGTGCTCGCCGTTTTCGACTACATGAAGTGGTCAGCGCCGGAGCGACTCGTGGACCCGGCGCTGCAAGCAAAGCTTGCTGCTTTGGCGAAGTCGCTCGAACGTTCGCGGGATCCGACTGTTGCAGGTGTGGCGCGCAGCTTTCGCGCGTAGGGCGCCACTAGGCGTCACGCCCTTCTTAGCGGTGCGGAAGGAACGACACTATCGCGGCTTTGACCTCGGCTTTGTCCGCGCGTTCCGCCATCACGAACTCGTCTATTTCCAGCGCCTCACCACTTGCGAGCTGAAGCACGAGCGCGTGTGCGGCGTCCTTTTTGACGACGGCCACGCCATGAACGTCGGAAAGTGGCAGCGTGCGCTTGTTGGGCGACAGTGGGCTTCCGTCTCGCAACGTGAGCTCGGCTGTTCCCAGGTTGAATTGGAGGGAAAACACCCGGCCTCTGAGGGCCATGAAGAGACAGCCAATGAACGCCGCGCCAAAGAGAGCGAGCGCATGATTCAGATCGGCGTGCACACCGAGAAGCAAATCGGTGTCCGGTGATTTGACGAAGCGCTCCACTCTTTCGACTTGTTGCTGCACTTCGCTGTGGTTGGAATAGCGGACATCAAAGGGTACGCGTTCATCACGAATCACCAAGATGAGACGCGCGAGACGCCCGCGTTGTTGGTCCTGCTCTAGCACGGCGCCGCTTAGCTCCCGCGCAGGAAATGTCATCGTTTCCCGAAGTGGTTCGCGAAAGGAGCAAGTCCCGCTGCCGCATTCGAGCGCGGGACCCATCCATGGTTCGAAGGTGAACAGTGCCGCGACGCACAACATCACGGCCGCTCCGCACCACGCGAGCCATGGGTTTTTTCGCAAATGTAACTCGGTCATGGTCTGTTTGACGATGCGCACAGACGCCACCTTCCGGTATGTTCTTGGGACTTGCTAGCCTTGGTTGTTAGGCCGCGCGAGTTGCGTAGTCAGTGATCAGCGCTGCTACCACCGAGCTCACCGTCGACGCCTTCAAAGAGCCAATGACGCTCGCCTGATCTTCGCGCGAGAGCTTCCACGCATCAAACGCAGTTTTGTAGTCGCTCGGGCGAAGCGCTCGGTTGTTTGGGTTGAACCAGCTGAGTGCAGTCACGACGCCGCGGACCAAGGAACTGTCGGTGACGATGAACGAAATGGGTTTCGTAGGCATGTTGGTGACGAGCTCGTTCAGTTTCCCACGCTGTTTTGCGTTTGGTGCTCCACCATCCGTGACAACGAGTGTTCCATTACGCGCAGCGGTCCGAGTCTTGCCACAAAGCTCCAGGAATGCGTCCCATTCTTCCTGTGTGGGGTCCGCCTTGCCGTGAACTGCCACGATGATGACCATGTCATTCGCGCAGTGGATCGCATTACAAAACATTTGGCTCACGCAGAAAGTCTACGCGGGGCGCGGCCTAAGGCAATTGATTTTCGCAACGACACAGAATCGCGAGGATCTGAAACATTGCCGGGCGCGTGAGTGCTGTGTAGCGACGCTCCATGCCCATTCACCCACCGCCACCGGAAGGTTGGTTCGCGGTATGCGCGAGCCGCAAAGTCAAACGCAGCCAAGTACAAAGTGTGCGTTATTTCGACACTGAGCTCGTGGTGTTTCGTGGTGATGACGGCGTCGTCCGCGTCAGCGAGGCAACGTGTCCTCACCTTGGTGCCCATCTGGGCGCTGGACGCGTGAATGGCTGCCAACTCCGCTGCCCCATGCATGGGTTCGAGTTCGCACCCAGTGGTCAGTGTATTTCTGCGCCCTACGGTATGGCACCCAAGAAGCTCAGCATCCGTATGTATCCTGCCGTTGAGCGCGTGGGGTTCGTTTTCATTTGGTGGAGCAAACACGGTCGTGCGCCAACCTTCGAGCTACCGGACATCGATCTTCGCGGCTATTCTGGGCTGTCGGTCTTGAACGCGGAGTTCACCGGGCATCCCCAGGAGACAACTGAAAACGGCGTGGACGTTGGCCATTTTACCGAAGTGCACGGCTACGCTAAAGCCAAGACGCTGGTGCCGCCGGCGGCTGATGGCGCTGTGATGCGCAGTGGTTTTGCAGTCTATCGCGGACGGCTGCGCCTCGAGTTCAAAGTCAGCATGCATGGTCTTGGCTTTTCCGTGACCGAGGCTGGGTTTCCATCGCTCGGCGTCAAAACTCGCATTTTTTCGTTCGTCACGCCGCTCGGTCTCGATCGCGTTCATGCACGCTTTTGCTCGGCGTCTGCCGCTCCTTTTCCCTTCACCGCGTTAGCTGGGTGGGTCGCGCATCGTTCGTATGTGCACGACGTGCAGCAAGACATTCGCATTTGGAACACCAAGCGGCACATTGACCCGCCGCGTTTGAATGCTGCCGAAGCGCCTATCGCCGCGTTCCGAAAGTGGGCGAAACAATTCTACACGGACGCAAACTAACGGCGCGTTCCGCTTACTTGATGAGGCCGATTTCGCGCAGTCTCTGCAGGAGGAAGTCGTCGGCCGTAATGTCGGGATAGCGTTTAGGATTGTCAGCGCGAATGCAGTTCTCGAGTACACGCAGCATACAATCAGGGTACGGGTGTACGAAGAAAGGCATAGAGTAGCGCACGGTATCGTCGTCCGCGCTGCGTGGGTTGACCACACGGTGTGTCGTTGACGGCACGACTTCATTGGTGATGCGAGACAACATGTCGCCCGAGTCGACGACGATTTGTCCTTTCAGCGCATCGACTGCGAGCCACTCGCCCTGGCGCGTGAGGATTTCGAGACCCGAGCTCGTCGATTCACAGAGCAGCGTGATGAGGTTGATGTCTTCATGCTCGGCTGCACGAACGCCGCCAGGAATGAACATGTCCTTTAGTGGCGGATAATGAATAATGCGCAGCACAGAGTTTCCGTCTTGCGCCATGTCCGCGAAGGTTCCGGACGGTAGCGCAAAGTAGTCTGCGAGGGCACGCAGCATGACGGCGGCCGCTGCGTCGAGCGCTCCGTAGAGCGAGAGCATGTTCTTTTTGAAGTCAGGAACTTCTTTGGGCCACGGATTGAAGCCGTAGGTCGAACGTTTAGGATGAGACGCTTCGAGCTCACGCCCAACGTGCCAAAACTCTTTCAGGTCACCGACCTTGCGGTTCTTGGCGTGCTCCTTGCCGAATGAGGTGAACCCACGCTGACCTCCGCCGCCTGGAATTTCGTATTGCGCTTTGACCTCACTCGGCAGCGCAAAGAGCCTCGCTGCGTCACGGTAAGCGCTCGCAATCACGTCGGAATTGACGCCGTGATTGATGAGCGAGACGAAGCCGAACTCCTTGAGCCCCTCGCCCCAAGCTTGGACGAAGATCTCACGCTCCTTCGCAGTACCGTTCGTAAAGTGAGACAGATCGAGGATGGGAATGCGTCTAGTCATGTGGCTCAGGCTACTCCGCGGCGGATTATCGCGGGCGTGCGCCAAACGTTGCGTGAATCGTGGTTTGGCGTTGCGCAAACTGCAGCGCTACGGCAACACGTCGGCATGGATACCGATGACTAAGCCCGGGACGAAACTGATGCCGCCCCCAGGAACGACGACGTTGCGGCCGGGTGGGGGAGCGGGCGGCTGATTGAGCGGGAAAATCGCGTCCAAGTTGAGCGCGGCCATCAAGGAAACGCGTTTGGTCAGGGCGATGTTCGCCGCGATAATTCCGCCAACAGAGAGCGCATGTTGCTCCCGCGGTGCGCCGGGCTGGCCCCGGCGTCCAAGCTCGGTAGGCGTGAGCCAGTTCCCGTGCCAAGCGATGCTCGGGCCTACGGTCAAAGCGAACCGTTGGGTGACGAGTGGCGTGATCGTCGGAGCGACCATCAATGAGACGCCGTGGCTCGAAAGCTCTCTTGGGCTCGTGCCTGGATTGATCGCAGGCAAGTAGCTTCCCACCACCATGAACCCGGGCCGAAGAAAGATCTGCTCGGCGCGAAACGCGATGGTCAACGCGGCGCCTGCACGAAGCCAAAGCCCGTTGGTGAGCACACTCGCCGAGCCGCCGGCGCCGAGCTCCAAACGGTAGGTGCGAGGTGCCTTGCTCGGAGGCGGCAGGGGGCCGTCTTCGCGCGCCTCAACACCGATCGGTTTGCGTTCATGCGTCTTGCGATCGAGCAGTTCTTCGACTGCACCGTAGGCGACGTGCGCCAGAGTCTCGTTACGCACTGTGACGCTGTCGGCGCTGATGTCACGTGCCACGAGCACTTCCCCGTTGTGTTCCACGCGTACGGAAGCTCGCGTGTCGTCCAGCATCGCGTAGCTCACTCTGCCGAGCGTTCCTCGCTGTTTTTCTACCGCCACACCAATTCGTGCACACAGTTCCGTGAACGCTTGTTCAAAGGCTTCGGCCGGTTGTGACTCCGCCTGAAGCGTGATCGAGTGTGGATCGGTCGCTGCTAGCAAGAGCAACAAGATCATGGTTCGCCCAGCTCCGTGAGGCGTTGCCGCGCGCGCTGCTCATGGATCGAGGATGGAAAACGCTCGAGGAGACGCTGCCACGCGGCGCTTTCGTCCGCGGAACGTGAGAGCAGCATGAGCGCACGGGCTTTGCCTGCGAGTGCTTCTTCTTCGAGCGGACCCGGAGAGGCGAGATAACGATCGAAGAGCTCTAGCGCAGCCTGTGCCTGTGCGGCATCGAGCTCGAGCCGGCCGAGCGCGACAAAGGAGAGCACAGCCTCGGGCGACGCCGGATACTGGTTGATGAGCGTGGAATACGCCGCGCGGGCATCATTGCTTCGATTCTCACGGCGCGCTGCAATGGCTTCGGTCAGCAGCTCCGACGCGGTGGCAGGGATCGTGACTGGCACGGCCTCCTGCACGGCCTCGGGAACGGGTGCTGGGTTCTCGTCTTCTGCAACTGTCGGGTTTTTTGCGAGCACAACTACGGATGCTTTTTTCACAGGCTGCGTTTGCTCGGGCTTGGGTTCGGGCATGGGGGGCTGCTCACGAACCTGCGTGGAGCCTGGCGCACGCTCGGGCGGCGCAACTGGCATGTTCACGGTTGGTTCTGCTGGTGTACGAAACGCGTTGCGAATGGCCTGCGTCACCACCGCTACGGCTTGTTGCCCGAGCGGCGAGGCAGTCGCCACAGCACCTACCAAACACACAGCCGCGACTACCGCAGCGCGTGCATAGACTGGGCTGCGTTTGCGCTGTTTGGGTTGCAGCGCGAGCGCATTTCGGATGAGCGCATCGGTGTCGATCGCTGCTGAAATCTCTTTGGCGAAATCCGCTCGCACCGCTACTTCGAAGCGACACGCCGCGCACATTTGCAAA
>JBIKMD010000163.1:0-7282 GCA_044359465.1 Myxococcota bacterium | reverse complement strand
ATCCGATAGAAGCCGACGGCGTCAGCGTTGCAGTAGGCCCAAGACACGCTGTCTTCTAAAGTCACGCTGATGGCTTTGTCCGTCATCAGCACGCGCTGCTCGCGCACACCATTCGGCGTGCCATAGCGAATCACCACTGGGATTTGCCACGTCTGATCATGCGTCTTGTTCATTTCTTCCGAGCTCAGGAAGAAACGTTTTTGCTTCAAATGCAGCACCGTGCGTTCTTGACCGTGCGTCGTTTCCACACTCAGCAGAGGAAAGCCCGACTGGTTCACCCAGCTTTGCATGAGCGTGCTGACAGGCTCCTTGGACGCTTGTTCTAACTGCATCCACAAGTCGCTGCCGGACGCGTTGCTGTCTTTGAATTTATCCATGTAGCGCTGAATGCCGGCTCTGAACTTGTCTGCCCCAAGGTAGGTCTCGAGCATACGCAACACGGCGCCGCCCTTCGAGTACGTGATGACGTCGAACAACTCGGTGGCCGCTGCAGGGCTCGACACCGGCGTATAGATTGGATGCGTATTGACGAGCGCATCAGCGAACAACGCGCTCTCTTTCTCTTCTTGATAATCGTCCCACATGCGCCAATCGGCTTTCCACTCGTCAATGGCTTTGTAGGCAATCCATGTGGCGAACGCTTCGTTCAACCACAGATCATCCCACCATTTCATGGTGACGCGGTTGCCGAACCATTGGTGCGCAATCTCGTGGGCTACGACTTCTGCGATCGATTTCTCCGCACCCCAAGACGTTGCGCCTGGCTCCATGAGCAAGCGGCTCTGCCGATAGAAAATCGCGCCAATGTTCTCCATGGCGCCAGCGTCGAAGCCGCTCACAGCCACTTGGTCGAGCTTCTCGTAGTGGTATTTCTGCCCAAAATATTTCTCGTACCATGGGAGCACGAAGCGAGTGACTTCTGCTGCAGCGCCGGTTTGGTTCTTTTTACCAACGGCGGTGAGCACGCGGCATGGGATCCCGCTTACTTTTTCTGGTTTGGTGGCTTCGTAGGCACCGATGGTAAGCGCAGCGAGGTATGTGGAGACGGGACGCGTGGGCTTGAACTTGTGTACAGCTTTGCCCTTGCTGATCTTCACGGGGCCACGCGGCACACCATTGGTGACCACGGTGAGACCTTTGTCCGTGCGCACGGTCCATTCGAGGGAGGCTTTGAACTCTGGTTCGTCGAGGCACGGAAAGATTGCGCGTGCATCTGTGGCTTCGCACTGCGACACCAGCGAGCGTTCTTTGCCTTCTTTGGCCAAATACAAACCGTGCATCGCCGGATCGAGCTTGCCCGTGTAGTGGAGCTCGAGCACAGCTTTTCCGGTAGGCATTTGCTTGGCAAACGTGATGTCGACAGTCTCACGCTTCTTGTTGACCTTGGCTTTTCCCTTGAGCTTCACCTTGCCGGCTGCAAGCACCGCTTTCTTCACAACCAAAGCGCGCGCGTTCAGCTCGATTGTTTTGGTCATGCCAGTGATGGTTCCGCTGATACGGACGACGCCAGAGAAGCCACTCTTTTGGGGCGTGGCTTCAATCTCGATGGCGTATGCGCTCGGTAGGAAAACTTTAGACAGGCGGTAGTCACTCATGCGCCAGCATGTGTGCTCTGCCTTTACTTTGAGTCAAGGTTCGTTAAAGCGCGTGACGTCTGCTGCCTACGAGGCCACCGATCATCAGCAGAACCAAGGCGCCGACGACACTACCGATGATGCCTGCGAGGTGCAGGTCATAGACGCGTTGAGCGGTGAACAAACTTGCCAGCGCGCCGCCAAGAAAGCTCCCACCCACTCCGAGAACGCTGGTCATGATGAGCCCCATTGGCTGCCGGCCCGGCATGAGGCCGCGCGCGATCAGACCGACGACAAAACCAAAGAGAATGAAGAAAAGAATGCCCATGAGTGACTCCTTGCAGTTTTTCGTCAAAGACGATGATCAGTCAGCAAGAGACGCGCCAACAAAAGCGCAATGAACTCGGCCTGAAGCAACGCAAAGCTGCCTCACTGTGCTCAGAATGTGGGGCTCTGGCGAGGCTTGAGCGCAACGCACTTTTATCGCATAGGCCTGCGCGCGCCAGGAGCCGCGTGTTGGTTTGGGGCGACGCATCGCCGCCCCACCGCTTCGTCTATGCGGTGGCAAACCCGAACGGTGACGTTCGCCGATTGTAGGCGAATCACTGTGACTGGCGAGAGAAGGTCTCTCGAATCGCTTCGCGGACACGCGGCGCGATTCGCGACGGCGTCATAACAACTCAAACTCCGTGAAGTCGCGTAGTGCGGCGAACGCTCCGGCGTGCTTCAGTTCGGCCGCGGGTTCGCTGGTCGTGAGCCCGACGCAGTCCATGCCTGCGGCCACCGCGGCTTTCACGCCGAGCACCGCATCCTCGAATACGAGGCAAGTGTCAGGCGCCACGCCGAGACGCTCAGCAGCCAGCAGAAAGAGGTCCGGATGCGGCTTCCCGCGCGGCGCCTCCTCCCCGCCCACAATGGCATGAAACCACGCGTGAATCCCAAGCTCACCAAGCACCATGGCCCGATTTTCAGGTGGTGCGGCGCTGCCGATAGCGACTTTCATCCCCGCTTTGTGCGCGCGCTCGATTAGCGCAGCCGCGCCAGCCACGAGCTGCACGTTTCCAGTGTATAGTTTTCTATACAGAGCCTCTTTGCCGCTGGCGATACGGGCAAGCTCATCAGGGGGCACGGGCCTCGCAAGAAGCGCCGGAATGATTTCGTCGTTCTTTTTGCCGGCGAACTCACGCTGAATTCGGGCATCGTCCAGCGGAACTGAGAGCTGCGCAGCGGTCTCCCGCCAAGCTCGAAAGTGATGGGCCATGTTGTCGACGAGTGTACCGTCGAGATCGAAGATGATGGCTGCGTAAGCGCTCACGCGCTTGCCCCTGCCACGCTTAGGAGCCGGTGGGAAGCGTACCGTGAAAACCAAGCGTCAACTCGACGGCATCATCAACGAACGCCACTTGAGGCGAGAGCCACAGGCCAGTCGACAAGAAGCTGGTGGGAACGATCGGCACATCCACAGTAACAGCTGCGCGAAACGCTGGGTTCGTATGGAACGTACCGTCTCCGGAACGAAGGCTAGCACCCACGCCAACCGAGGCGCGAAAGACGGGTGAATAGGGACCCACGTCACGGAGCACACTCACCTCGCCGCCGGCGCCAAGGGTGGTGCGCGTAAAGTCGCTTGTCGCTCCGTAGTTGCCGCTGACGAATACTTGGGGATCGATCGTCAGCTCAAAGCCCGAGGTTTCCATGTGGGCGCCGTAGCCGCTCACAGTCACTTCGCCGGCCACGCCTTCGCCGCCGTCAAGCTCGAAGCTCGCACCCAATGCCAAACGGCCACCAATCGCTTGATTCACACTCCAAACTGGGTCGCTCATTGTTTGCCTCCTGTTGCGTTATCGGAGGCGACATCTTGCAGTTTTTGACAGTCGTTTGCGCGAGACAGACAAATGCGGTCAGCTTTGGTGTACAGTACGCGAATGCTTGCACCGCTCATGATGCTGCTCCTCAGCGCACCTCCCACCCTAGGCGGGTGCCAGGTGCTCCCGGCAAATCACATCTTCAACACGGACATCTCTGCCCTGCCCGTGCACCCAAATTCCGCCGCATTCCTTGCGACAATCAGCGCCGCGCCGCGCAAGCTACATTTGGATCTTGGCGCGCAGATGGACCAGAGCGCGAGCGACTTCTACGGCATCCCGTACCAAGTGGTGACTGGTTCAACCGTGGCGTGGAAGAAAATCCGCTATCAGTCGCAAGGCTCCACGCAAGATGCGGCGGCGGACGAAAGCGATTGCGCCAACGCACAGCGCCAGAAGGTCACGCCCTGTGACAACACACCAGAAGCGTACTTCCCGTTTGGAGCGTCTCCTCTCGTCGAAGGTGGCATTCAAACCAACCAGGCGATTTACGGCGACCACCATGTGCTCGTACTCGATGCCGAGACCTGTGCACTGTGGGAGGCCTATCACTGCTATCCGAACACTGTTGGTGGTTGGGACGTGTTGTCTACCGCCATGTGGGCGCTAGGCTCTAACGACCTACGTACAGCGACTTGGACGTCTGCGGATGCCGCTGGTTTTCCAATTCTGCCATTATTACTGCGCGGCGAAGAGGCAGATCTAGGCGCCATCAACCACGCATTGCGGTTCACCATTGAGAGCACGAAGATTCGCAACACTTATACGTGGCCAGCGACGCACAAAACGAACAATGGCGGCTCCTCGCAAGACAAACCGCAAATGGGCCAGTTGTTTCGACTCAAAGCGAGCTACAACGCGCCAGACGCGTTCACGCCCAAAGCGAAGGCCATCGTCAAAGCGCTGAAGACCTACGGGATGTACATCGCCGACGGGGGCTCAGACATGTACATCACCGGCGCGCCGAGCCCGCTCTGGGATGACGACACGATTGCCGACGTGCAACGCATTGACCATACGAATTTCGAAGCCGTGGACCTCACGCCAGTGACATCCCATCCCGAATTTGTTGCGAGCTCCGCCGCTGTGCCTGCAGCGTTTGCCGTCTCAGGGAACACAGAACCACCCGTTGGTACAGGTACGCCTGCCTCTGGCGGCGGCCTTCCAGCGACCTCAGGCGGCTCCACAAACCCAGGCGGAGCCGGCGGTGAGGGCAACCCGGTGCGTCAGGGATGCGCACAAACGCACACTGGCGCCGTATTAGTGTTGGTTTTGAGCGGAGTAGTGGTGCTGCGAGCTAGCGCGCGTCGTCGCTACCGTAAATGACGACGCGGTTGCGTCCGCCTTGTTTCGCTTTGTAGAGCGCGTCATCTGCTGCCTTGAGTAGGGCTTGTTGGTCTGTGAAGCTTTCACCCTGCAAAGACGCAATGCCAATGGAGCAGGTAATCGGAATATTGGTGCCGTTGAAGTTGCACACGCGCGCTTCGATCGCCCGGCGAATCCGGTCGCACAAATTGAACGCGTCTTTGGTCGGCGTTTGCCGCAAGATCAGCGAAAACTCCTCGCCACCATAGCGACAAAAGATGTCCTCATTGCGAACCTGCGACGCAACGATTGCGGAGAAGTGACGCAGAATGGCGTCACCCGCAGGATGACCGTGCGTGTCATTCACTTTCTTGAAGTGATCGATATCCAGCATGCACAGCGATAGGATTGCCTGATGCCGGCTGGCGTAGGCGTATTCCGTTGCAAAACGATCGATGAAGAATTTCTTGTTGTACGCCCCGGTCAGCGGATCACGCGTCGCTGAGTCGTACAGGTTTCGCTGGTACTCTTCTTCCACCGTATCGGCATAACTGAACTTGAGTATGGCCGTGCCGCCGAGCTCGATCTTGTCGCCGTCGGCGAGCGCATGACGTTCCACCTTGTCGCCGTTGATAAACGTGCCGTTGGTGCTGCCCAGATCTTCGACCACCACTTTCCCATCGGCACCGAGCACGAGCTGCGCGTGGCGCCGCGAGATCCCATCATCCTCTAAACGAATGGCAGCGTCGGTCCCGCGGCCGATGACGCTCGGGCCTTGCTGGAGCTTGAACAAACGTCCGGCGCCCTTGCCAGAGATGATGATCACGCAGGCGTGGTTATCGCCCTTGGGGTGGGTCACGGCTGCAAGCTGCTTCAGCGATACAATCGATGTTTTTTCTTCTGTCATTATGCCGTACTCAATCTTGGGTTGTAACCGACCCACCCCACCCTTTCAAAGATATCCGATCTCCGTTACAAGCTTCGGCTCATGACGGTTCGTGTCATCCTTCTCATCCTCCTTGCGCTGCCGGGCGTGGCCTCCGCTCAAACACAAATTCGCGACCTCAAATTCGAGGCGCTACGCGAACTGAACGCGGATCAAAAAGAAGTTTTTTATAAGGTCAGCAATCAGGCGCTGTGCCCCTGCAACTGCCCACTGACGCTCGCGGGCTGCCTGCAAGACAAGCCCAAGTGCAAGCGCGCAAGTGTGCTTGGCCGCTTCGTCGTCCGAAGCGTGCAAAAGAACCTCACCTCCATGGACATCCTGACGGAGATTGCCGAGGGGTTCTCAGGCTCGCAAGCAAGCGCTGCGTTCAAATTCTCAAAAGCGCCTGCACCCTCTATGAAGGGCCGCGCGGGGGCCAAAATTCAAGTGGTCGAGTTCGCCGATTTTCGCTGCCCACACTGTCGGGAAGCGACGCACTTCGTCGACACCTTGGTGGCGGCCATGGGCGACAAGATCGAGTTCTCGTTCCGCCACTATCCCCTGCAGAGCCTCGAGCCGAGTGTGCTCGCAGCGGAGGCCGCTGAAGCCGCGGGCGCACAGGGCAAATTCTTCCAGATGCATGAGATCTTGTTCAAGAACGCAGATGCGCTGACGCGCGACGATCTCATCAAATACGCGACCGCGCTCAAGCTCGATGTGAAGCGTTTCACCAAAGAAATGGATGAGCGCAAATACAAGCCCAAAGTGATGGCCGATCGCGAAGAAGGCAGCAAAGCCGGCATTCAGGGTACTCCCGCCTTCTTCATCAATGGGCGCGAGTTTCGCTTGGATCGCACCATCGACAACTTCAAAGATCGCGCCGAGTACGACATCGCCACGGAAACTGAATGCAGCAACTAGTTCTCATCCTCGCTCTCGTCGCGGCGGAAGAAGCTAAGCAACAGATGGCGTCACTCAGCGGCGCCAAAGGCAACATCACCTACGTCGTCTCATCGATGACGCCCAAACACTTGCCGCAGGCCACGGAAATTTGGATCGACCTGAGCGAACAGCTCACGGAAGCCGATCCAGAGTACGGCATGCGCAAGCCGTTCGAGCTGACGAACCCTGTTCTGACAGCGTGGATGCCAGGCGATAGCGCGCAGCGCGAATCCCAGATGTTGTGGCCGGGCACGCAGGCGGGCCAATACAGGGCGCATGTGCTGTTTGCGGGTTCGGGTTTTGGGATGCTGCGCGTGGATGCAAAGAAGCCAGACGGCAGCGCTTTTGCTGTCATTCTGCCGCTCGCAGTAGGCGCACCTAAACAGAAGACCACGCCGTCGCGCATGTTTGCGCAAAGCAAGAACGAGCCGCTCGTCGGTCACGCCCAGCTCGGTAAAATCACCTACAACCGCGAGTGTGGCTGCTGTCACGGCCGCGATGTGTACCAAGGCGGCAGCAAAGAAGACGGTGAAGGCCGTAATGCGCCACGCTTCCACTCGGCGTCATTCATGCTCAGCAAAAACGAAGAGGAGCTGCGTAAGTCCGCGTTGCTCAGCACGCTCGACCGCGCGGACCTCGTGACCTACCTCGCGCCCTATCGGCCGAACCTG
>JBIKMD010000162.1:0-7285 GCA_044359465.1 Myxococcota bacterium | reverse complement strand
CGTTCGAGATGCGAACGTCGTAGCTGCTCGCCGTGCCGCGATAGCCGTCGTCGCCAGGTGCAACAAACGAAAGCGCAAACACTGGCGCAGCAGGTAACACCCCAATTTCTACTTCTGCCAAGCTCGCCAACCATGTCAGCCCTTGCGGCGTCGAGCCGCCAGGGCCGCGTTTGCTCACTGCAAGCCGCACGTAGCGCGCAGGTGTGGCAGGGCAGCCGAAAGCGATCCAGTCGTCGCTAGTGCCGGTCAGCCCCTCCACATGAATCAAGGTGGACCAG
Source organism: Myxococcota bacterium (assembly GCA_044359465.1). Classification (GTDB taxonomy): domain Bacteria; phylum Myxococcota; class JADLHZ01; order JADLHZ01; family JADLHZ01; genus JADLHZ01. The sequence goes on along the minus strand of JBIKMD010000162.1, from coordinate 7,007 downwards.
GTGATGCGGTCCGCACTGGCTTGAAGCTCGAAATCTTCGGGCAAAAAGGCAGAGAACCAGCCGAGTGTGCTCGGGTGAATTCGGAGCACCACTACGGGTTGCGTCTCGCCAAGATCGAAGTCGATGAAGAGCGGGTCGAGGCGGCCTGCACTGGCACTCTGCCAATTGGTTTGTAGGTTTCCGTCGACCAAGTTCTGCGGAGGAAAGCTGCCGCCTTCGCCCGGTGAAGCGCCCACGACCGTGAGCGGCGCCGCATGCCACGCGCTGGCTGGGAACACTTTGAGGTCTTCGATGGTTGCCGGTGCCACTGTGTCGAGGCCTGCATTGGCAATGAATGAGATGACGTTCGAGATGGCGCTCGCGCTTCCCGCTGCATCGTAGGCCCTGATCGCAGCGTAGTAGAGTACGCCGCTCTCGAGCTGCGTCAGCGTGATTTGTTCGCGGGTTCCAGCGGGACCGGGCGCCGTGACACCCGATTGGCGCGCTGCGAGTGAAAAGTTTCGTTCGCTCAGCGGGTGGTCATAAAGTCGCAGGTCGTAACGCACGGCGCGTCCGACGGCGCCATCTCCGCCTTGTGCCGTCCACGCAAGGGTCGTGGCGTTCGTTTGGCTCGCACCTATGATGCGGAGGTCGTAGATTTTCCCCGGTGGCACCACAGGCGTCGTAGCGGATGCGACGCTAGACAAAGGCGAAACGTTCCCACTCTCGTCGTAGGCTCGCAGCGCAAAGTAGTAGCGTGATTCGGGCGTCAGCCCAGGCAGGACAACACGCTCGAGTTGTCCGCTCTCGCTCGGCAGGGGCGTGTCCGCTCGCTTGGCATTTGCGAAATTCGCTTCATCAATGGGAGCGATCGCGTAACGCAGCTCGTAGCTCGCCGCGCGGCCCTCGCCCGGATCATCGCCAGGCGCAGTGAAGCTGATCGTCAAAGTGTCAGCAGCGCCGGCCGCTTCATATACACGCACCTCTGCGAGTCCGGCATAAAAGAGGCCTGAGCTAGCGCGTTTGGCCTGCGTCACCACGAGTCGAATGAACGCCGCTTCGGTTGGAACAATGCGAACAACATGACTTTGGCCAGACCCGAGCGTCACGCCTTGACCCATCGCTATTGGGATCCAGCTCAGGCCGTCTTGGGATGCCTCGATCACGAAAGCTTCCGGAAAGAGCTCGGGGTACGCTTTGCCTGCGCTGAGCTCAATGCGTTCGATGCGCGCCGGAGTACGCAGCGCGAGCAACAAATATTCTTCGGTAGCGCTTTCTCTCGCCGGGCTAATCCATTCGGTGTCAGGATTGCCATCAGCCGCAAAGCGGGCTTGCCAGTAAGGTGAAGCTTCACCACTTGCTGAATCGAGGCGAAGCGACGTTTGCGTGCCAAGGAGTGCAGTCGCTTGCAGATCGATCACTTGCGGCGGGGGCGTCAGGTCTACGGGTGTAGCCGAAACCTCGCTACTGAACGCGCTCGCGTTGCCCGCGCGGTCGACCGCTTTGACGGCGAAGGTGTGTGCTACATTCGAGCTCAGGCCAAAGAGGCGTACGCTCGTCGTGGGGGCCGTCACGTTTTGTTCTGTGATCCCAGCCGAGGTGCCGTAGCGGATGCGATAGCTCGCGAGATCACTTTCGTCGTTGGCCGTCCAAGAGAACGTCACGTCGTTTCGCAGGCCTGGAACGGCTGCTGCGCCCACCGGCGTTTTTGGCGCGACGCTATCGTCGTTGAGCAAACGTTTGACGTTGAGCAACGCGCCTGTTGCGACACGTTGCGAAAGTCCGGGAAGAACGTCCGCTGTGCTCAAGACGCGTGCTCTGAGCGCAGCCGTGTCGAGCGTCGGGTCGGTTCCGAGCAGCAACGCCGCAGCCCCGGCGACGTGAGGCGCCGCCATCGAGGTGCCATTCCAACTGGCGTAGCCCCCGCCTGGAAGCGAGCTTAGAATCGAGACCCCTGGTGCGGCCAAGTGGACGCTTGTTGCGCCATAATTCGAGAACGAGGCGAGCGTGTCGTTCTGTTGCAACGCCGCTACAGAGATGACGTTCGGTAGTCGGTGGCCCGCAGGATAGAAGGGCGCAATATCGTTGTTGTTTGCGCTGTTGCCAGCAGCAGCGACGAAAAGGCCGTTCTTGGTATTCAGGTACGCGATCGCATCCGACATGTAGCTCACGTCGCAGCCAGGGCAGCCAAAGCTCGCGTTGACTACGCGGGCGCCCTGGTTGGCCGCATAGGTGATCGCTTGCGCTGCATCCCAGAGAGAGCCTGAGCCTGACGCGCTCAGTACCTTGATCCCCATGATTTGGACGCGCCAGCACACACCGGCCACACCAACGCCGTCGTTACCCACGCCGCCGATTGTGCCGCTCACATGGCTACCATGGCCGTGGTCATCGTTTGGCGTGTTGTCCTTGTTCACGAAGTCCCAGCCGCTGACATCGTCGACGAAGCCATTGCCATCGTCGTCAATCCCATTGCCCGCGATCTCTTTGCTGTTGCGATAGAGGTTTGCGCTCAGGTCTGGATGTCCGGCGTCGATCCCGGTGTCGATCACTGCCACGAGCACGCCCGAGGCGTTAGAGGAGAAGTCCCATGCCTGCGGCGCAGAGATTCGCCGCATGCCCCAAAGTTCCGCAAACCTGGAATCATTGGGAGTCACCGACGATTCGGCAAGGTAGTTGCGTTCGGTCTTCAACGTTCGCGCTTGGCCCAAGATTGAAATGGCCTCGTCGGCAGTCGTTGTGTCGTCGAGCAGCACGCGCACGTAACCCAGCGCTTCGAGGCCGTTACCTGCGTCTTCCGTCCTGCCTCCCACGGCGGCGATTGCTTCGTTGAACGCTAATGCATCCATCGCCATCGGCCGCTGCACGATGATTTCTCGTTTGAGGTAGCGTGTGCCTTCACTTGAAAATTCGACTTCCTCGTTCGGTTCAGTCGCGGCGTCTGGTTGCGCGCGTTCTTTTGCTCCACCACAGCCGAGGGAGGTGAAGGTGAGTGCTGTCACGACAACAAAGGAGGCTCTTGCCGCACGGATCGCCATGAGCCACGCAAAGCATGATTCATTCCATGCGAAGATCACGCGCTCGTGTGCGCTAAACCTTGGAACGGAGGCGAGGCTGACATGCGCCTACTGGGGTGCGACTACCCAGGGCTGGTTTCAAACACCCAGATGCAGAGGGAAGGGAGCGCTCAGTGTGCGGCGTTGTACTGAAGCTCTTGCGTGCTCAATGGACGACCATAGAGCGAGAGCTCGTCGAATTGACCAGAGAAGAAGCCAAACGGAGTGCCCTGAATGCCTGGCTGCGGATCGCTATCTTCCCGCGACGCGCCAAGATAGAAACGGAGAACCTCTCCAGGGGCATTCGGTCGATCAAAACCTACGGCATTGGTGAGCTCGTCAGCGGTGCTCATATTGGAATTGAGATCGATGCCACCAAGTGTTGCGCCCTCGTAGACAGTGCCGTTGACCGAGAGGCGAATGACTGCCGAGCTGCCACTAGCATCTACGGATGCCGCAACGTGGCTCCATTGTCCGAGCGTGAAAAGGTTTTGGCTGAGGCCGGATGCGCCAGCGAACACGAAGGCTAAGGGCTGTCCGCTTGCGTCGTTGAAGATGAGAACCAGTTGGTCGCCGTTATTGTCGCCGCAGTCGATGAGGGGGATGATCTCGACCGCTCTATTCTCGAGGTTCGGGCCAAGAACGGTGAGGCTCACGAGCGTTGACGGTTCGACGCAACCATCTACTGGCGTCGTTCGACAACTGTTGCTGCTAGCGACCACCTGTACCAAGTCCTCACAACGCGGGCCGCTTGGGCCGGTGATACCGGTAGGTCCAGGTGTCGCCTGATCCGGTTTCACCCACAGGTCTATGGTGAACGTAGCATCGAGACTCTCGAACTCTTCATAGAGAAACGTGTCGGACCCTGGGGCCGAGTTGTCGTAGGTGATGCAACCACCTGCATGGCACCCAGTCGTGACGCGTGTGGGCGGCGTTGCGAACGGTTGCATGTTCGACGCAAACGGGAAGGTGAAGGTGCTAGGCTCCAGTGATGGCTCGAGCCCTGGTGGCCACTGCAACACTACGCTGCTGCTGAAGCTTCCACCTGGCGTTTCGTCGAACGCGTAATGGCGCGCCCGGTCGACGTCGTTGCCAAAATTGAACGCTTTCGCGTTTAACGCCGGGAAGATTGAGTCGCTGATTCCCATGAAGAACCCGCCGCGTCCTTCATCATCCAGCACTGCGAACTGCACATTCATGGCCAGGAAGTTGTTCGTTTGCAGGGCTGCGCCGTTGTTCACCGATCCCTGGAAGTTTGAACCGCTCGTTCGTTCAACGAACACGTGACGTTGCTCGCTGTAGTAGGTCGTTTCGTGAAGCGTGATGACGCCGAATGCATTTTCGTTGCCTGCGTCAAAGGTGGCGCTGAGCGGAACGGCGCCCGAGAATGCCCCTGTAACGGCGGCAAGGTCTGGCAGCGCTGCAATCGAAGGCATGACCGAGGGCACGAAGGTGCGGGTGATTGCGATCGCTTTTGGACCTGAGTCGCGTTGTACCTCGACGCGGTAGGTGTTGATTTGACCCGCTGTGAATTCCGAGCTCAGTGTGAAGACGGCGTGGCAATTGCCATTGTTCAATACGACCGGTGAGCCAACCTGAGTCAGCACGCTAGACACATCGCGATACAAGGTGACCGTGGAGCTCGGCCAGCAAAAATCACGAGGACCCACGAACGCATTAACGACGACTTTGACCGATGGGTCTTGAATGACGGAAGATTCCACGTTGCCAACACTCGGTACTGTATTTGGGTCGATGACTGGTGGCGACATGCTGCGGTTCGTTTCCGCTGCGACGATGTAATCGGCGACGACCGGTGTGCTTAGGTTCCAAACGCTGTTGTCAGAACGACGCACGTTGCTCAGCTCTAGCCTCGCTCTTCCGTCGGGCCGTAGCGATTGTATCAACCCGCCGTTCGTCGCGCGCAGTGTGACCCTTCGGGCGCGTCTAGCGAGATCTGTCTCTTCGTCAGGCTGCAGGCCGATCACGGGAATGCGAACGTTCTCGGTTCCTACGATTTCGAAGAGTTGCACCGCGGCGCCTGGCGCCACAGAGCCAACCAGTACGGGGTCGGCAAAGGTGTAGCTAAAGTCTAAACTTTCCGCGTTGAGCCGTCCAGAGGGCGCCAGCGCCAGCGGTGCCGGAGAGAGACCAATCGCTTCCGCTGTGTAGACTGTGGTGTCCGCGCTGACCGTGTAATTCAGGATTGTGGGGGTCGCGAGTTGGCCATTGTCCAGGGTGCGAAGCGCAGAGCTGACGACCAGCTCATAGGCTCCTGGTGTGAGCGGCTCACGCGGCGAGACGATGACTACTGGGAAATCCAAAGAGACTTCATTCAACGTAGAAACCGCGGCGCCGCCTTGGTGGCGAAGCACAATGCCGGCGGCGAGTGTGGTCGGGTCCACGTCGTTCTGGAAGCCCAAGATGATGTTGTCACCCGTGCGCAACGCGCCAGGTGGCGGCAGCGTCAAGTCGAGCGCCGGCGGTTCCGGAATGAACGCTCCAGCGGGTTGGGTCACAACGAGTGTGAACCGCCCGGAGATGGGTCGGTTCGTGATGGGGGCTGGCACTTCGCCTTCGAAGGTGACGAAGTAACGCCCATTCTTGAACAGAGGGTTGTTCGTTGGAGTCACGTCCGAGATGTCGATCTGAACGAAGTCATCACTCGGGTCAGCGGGCGTTCCATTGTTTTGCACGACCATCACGGGGCAACTTGCGCGCTGCCAGTCGTTACCGTTTTGAGGCCCGAGTTTGCAGACCGGCGTCGTGATTGGGCCAACAGCAGGCGGACCAACAGGAATGTCGACTGGCACTTTGACAATGATCTTTCGCATTTGTCCGCTGAAGGCACCCGCCGGCGAACGGTTGAAGACAAACGTGCCGCCAGAGCCGTCGTTACGCGGGCTTCGGGGCGCGGCTACTGCGGGGCGCAGCGTGCCGTTTTCGTCTGCGATTTCGACGGTGATCGGTGGCTGGTTCTGATCCGCTGGCTCGGGTTGAATCACAAAGACGAAACGTGCGTTCAGCGCGTTGCCGGCGACGTCCGTCCAGCCCGGGAAGGAGAGCGTGTAGGCTTGGGGTGCGCTTGGCGCCGCGAAGGGAGTTTGCGGGTAGACGACGAGCGCATTGCGCGTCCCGCCCTCGCTGAACAAAGCGGTTTGCAACGCAGGTGCTTGATTTCCATTGCCGCAGTTGCCGTCGTTGTCAGACGGGCAGATCGACACGCCGCCTCCGCCGCTTGGGCCCACCAGCGTTTCGCTCGCGAAGAAGTAAAAGCGGGGAGCGCGCTGCGCCGTCGACACAGGCACTTGGCTTGGCTGGCTCAGGAAGGGAAAGGTTGATGTCACCGTTGGCTCGGTCACATCGAAGTTCAGGTTGACGGTAACGTCTGCGGTGCCGCCTGAGGTGGTGAGGCGAACGCCGATCGCAAGAATCACATCAGCAGAGAGATCTTGAAACGCTTGGATCGTCGCTGGGTTAAAGGTGCAAGATGACGACGCCCCGGCAAGCACGCAGGTTGCGCCGGTAAAGCCGGTAGGGGCCGTGACCTGCAGCGTACCACCGGTCACACCGCGTACATCTGCGCTCAGGGGAATGACGACTGTTTCTTTCTTGCGTGGCTGGTTTTCGTCGAACGACGTGTCGAGCGACAAGGAGGGCTGCGAATTCGGCGTAAAGTTGACGCTCGCTTGTGTTGTTTTGACGCGTGATTCGGTGAGGGACCCCGAGCGATCCGAGACCACGACGCGGAGGCTGTTCATCACGCCGTTGCTGATGCCATCACCTGCAACGAGCGTGCACGTGAACGGACCGGTGAGCGGCGCATCCACTTGTGAGGCATTACGGCGCGACGGACAACCCACCGTATTGAGCGCAGTGGTAGAGGTACCAAGGAAGAACTCGACAGCCTGAATGCCAGTGCCCGTATCAGTCGCGGAGACGGTGAACGTGGGATTGAGTGAGACATCGGTG
>JBIKMD010000161.1:0-7305 GCA_044359465.1 Myxococcota bacterium | reverse complement strand
CGGACCTCCACGTCGGCATTCTTCTTCAGCGTTCGCTGCTGCGAGCGACTCGCACTGAAATCGGCAACCGCGATGCGAATCGGTACACACATTGCGCAGCCCACGCAGCGCGGCCGGTAAAACAAGCGCCCAGACCTACGAAAATGCCGATCCATCATTTGTTGATAGAACGCGCCTGGCATGTGCCCCGCTTGTTTTGGCCAAAAGAACTGCTGCTGCCGCGCGAGGCGATCCGGCAAATAGCTGCACGGATACTCCACACTCAAAGGAAGTGACGCGAGCTGGGCATCCAGGTCACCGCGCGCCTTGTTGTCGTCAGGCTTGGCCACACTTCTATTGTAAGTGGCCTTGCGCTGGTCGTGACATTTTTTCTGAGTCTGCCTAATCCGGCCCCCAGGGGAACATACATATGACGACAGAAACTAAGCTTGGCGCCGTGCGCCAGCTCATGCGGGAGCAGAATCTAGACTACCTTTGGGTCCGATCAACCGACGCCCACTTGAACGAATACGTTCCACTCGCTGAATCGACGCGCGCCTGGCTGACGGGTTTTACGGGCTCTGTAGGTGAAGCCCTCGTCAGCAAAGAACACGCCTGGATCTGCGTCGACGGCCGCTACCACTTGCAGGCCGACAACGAAGTCGACCCCGCCATGTTCGAAGTGGTCAAAGTGCCACTTGGCACCGCCCCAGAGCAGGCGACCCTCGAGCTTCTCAAACAAGAGCTGCGACGTAAACCAAAGCAGCGCGTAGGCTACGAGCCCCATCGTTTCAGCCACTTCGAGCTGGAGCGGGTGAAAAAAGCAACCGAAGACACGGCTGGCGTTTTCACCGCCACGGAACCTTCGCTCGTCGAACGTGCGCGCGGCGAGATCAGCATCACAGGCGCCCCGCTCAAAGTGATCGACGAAACCAAGCTCGACCAAACGAGCGCAGAAAAAATCGCCGCCGTGACGGAGCGTCTGAGCGAGCAAAAGCTCAGTGGTCTCTTCGTGCAAACGCTCGATGAGATCGCTTGGCTCACCAACCTGCGAGGGACGGACCTCCCCTTCCAAGTCACCTTTCGCAGCGTCGCCTACTTACATGAGGGGCGACTCCTCGTAGGGGTGCTGCCCGGAGCGCTACACGAGGGCATCAAGCGACCGAACGTCGATTTTGTGGAGCTCTCCGGCTTCAAGAAAGCGCTCAGCGCCCTGGTGAACAAGGGCCGCGTGGCATTCGACCCCAAGCTCACGACGGCGTCTTGGGTAGAGGCCCTCAAGAGCGCAGGCGCAGACGTGGTACCCATGACCAGTCCCGTCGGCATCATGAAAGCCAAGAAGGGCAAAAAAGAGCTCAAAGCGATGCAAAACGCCTTCGAGCGCGCAGATAAAGTGATCGAGAGTGCAGTCAAATGGCTGTGCGACGAAGTCAGTAAACGCCACATCGTGAGTGAAGCGGACTTCTCCAAAAAAGTGCACGCGCTGTTTCTGGAATCCGGCGCCACGCAATTATCCTTCGAGATCATTTCCGCAGCCGGAAGAAACGGCGCCGTCGTTCACTACAGCAAGCCCAATCCCAAGCGGATCATCAAACAGGGTGAGCTGATGTTGCTGGACACTGGCGCTTATTACGATGAAGGCTACGCGACCGATCTCACCCGCACGTTCATCGTCGGGCCTAAGTCACAAAAACCCACGGCCGAACAAAAGCGTTACTATACGCTCACGCTCAAGGCGGCCATCGCGGGCATGCGTGCACGCATTCCAGTCGGCACCCGCGGCGACCAACTCGACGCTATCGTCCGCGCGCCTTTGTGGCTGCACGGCCTCAACTACAATCACGGCACGGGCCACGGCGTGGGCATCAACGTGCATGAGTTTCCACCGCGAATCGGATCACAGGGCACGGCCGTTTTAGAAGAAGGCATGGTGTTTTCGATTGAGCCCGGCGTCTACCTGGACCGCTTCGGCGGTGTTCGCATTGAAAATTTGTGCACCCTAGAACGCATCACTGGCGTACCCGGTTACCTCCAAGTGCGCCCGCTCACTTTCTCCCCACTCGACGCGCGCCTCATTGAGCGCAACTTGCTGCACGAAGAAGAGCGTGCATGGCTCGCCCAATATATGCGCGGTCGCGCGCCCAAGTAGGGTTCGAAAAAGCAGGCTGCGAAAATGAGAGACTACTTGTTCGCCATGACCGTGGCGAGCGGCTGCATGAAGCTCTGACGGTAGAAACGCAGCTCGTTGATGCTCTCTTTGATGTCATCAAGGGCGCGGTGGGCTTCCTTTTTGCGCGCGAGCTCTGGACCATTCACATACCAGCGCCGGATGACTTCTTTGAAGCTCGACACGTCGATGTTGCGGTAGTGCAGATAGCCTTCCATCTTTGGCATATAACGACACAAGAAGCGCCGGTCCTGCCAAATGGAGTTTCCACATAGCGGCGCTTTACGCTGTGGTAGCCACTCTTTGAGGAAGGCGAGCGTCTGTTCTTCGGCTTGCTGCAGCGTGACAGTGGAAGCGAGCACTGCGTCGTACAGTCCAGATTTTTTGTGATGCTCTTGGTTCCAGGCGTCCATCTTCTCGAGCAGCTCTTTGGGCTGATTGATGACGAGCGCTGGGCCTTCAGCGATCACGTTGAGCTCGTTGTCCGTCACGAGCGAGGCGATTTCGATAATCGTGCAGGTGTCCGGATCGAGACCCGTCATTTCTAGGTCGACCCAAAACAAACCGTCTTTTTGCATTGCCACTAGCGATCCTCTTCTAGAGAAAACGTCCCAAACAGGAACGTGCCTCCGGTTAGCGGCAGGCCGAGTACCGGAATTGCGAGGTCGCGCCAAGACGGAAGTGCCGCAAAAGGAAAGAGACTGAAGCCCACCCGAGGTCTAGGAGGCTCGAGCACCACAATCTCGTCCGCAGCGGGTCGTTCTAGCTTTTTACGCGCTTCCGCCACTGCTAGCTGAAGGCCCCCCACCTGATCGCGCAGGGGCGTAAACGCCGTGTTACTCCCGAGCCAGACGCGCCCACGCGCGAGTGCATCCAGGGCTTCCGCGCTGAGCTTGCGGCTCGCTTGAACCACTCCGGTGAACTCGCCATAGATGCCATCAATCAAGCGGCGCATGGCCTGCTGTTCGGCCGCGCTGAAGCGTTCAGTCGCGTCGAGTAAACCAGCATGATCGCCAATCCTGAGACCATCGCGCGTGATGCCAATTCTGGCCAGCACACGATCGATAATTGGCCGCATACTGATGACGCCGATCGACCCCGTCACAGACAACGGGTTCGCTACGATGGTGGGCGCGCCGCACGCGATGTAATAACCGCCGCTCGCTGCGTAGTCCGACAAATAGGACACGACCGGCTTTTTTTCCGCGAGCTTGATGATCGCGCGATGCATTTCCGCTGACGCGCTCGCGCTACCGCCACGCGAATCGATGCACAACACGACGGCCGCCACGGCCGGGTTGTCCGCCAGCGCTTCGCACACTTTGACAACAGGGCCCGCTGCGAGCTGCGAGGGCTGCATGCCTTCGTCAACAATGGTTCCCCGGAGCGGCAACACCACCACGTGCCGTGCGCGGCGCAGCGGTAGGAAATACCGACCGAGTCTACGCTGCAAATAAGCACGCGCCCCTGTGGCTTTGAGGGTGTCATCTTTGTGCCCCAAGGCTTTGCCCACAGCATCATCGAAGAGCACATGTTCAATGAGGCCGAGGGTTTTGGCTTCCTCGGCGCGGTACGGACCTCGGTGCAGAAGCTTGCGTCCATCTGGATGTTTGAGCGCCCGGCCTTCCGCCGCACTAAACACACGTTCGGCCATCGCCTCGAGAATCACAGCATGCTGCGCTTTGGCTGCCTCGCTCATGTCGCTGCGCGAGAACATTTCCCCGGCACTCTTGAACTCGTAGCGCTGCTCCACCTCAATTTCGACGCCGGTCTTGTCGAGCGCATCTTTGAGGTAAAACCCCTTCCCGCCCATACCAACGAGAAACAACATGGCATGCGGGGGCATACTGATGTTGTCCGCGGCGCTGGCCACGAAGTATTCCTTGAGCCCGCCGCCGCGCGGCAAATGCGCGTGCAGCTTCTTCTTGGCAGCAGGGACCAACGCGAGCGCGTCACGCAGCTCTGCCGCCGTCGCGTACCCACACTGCAGGCGGGAGACGTCAACCACGAGCCCCTGCACTTTCGGGTCAGCCGCGATTTCTTCACACAGCTTTCGGACCGCAGTGACAGACACTGCAGCCTTTTTGCGGTTGAACGGAAACACCAGACGCGGCCGTTTCGGCACCGCATCGTGCACGCTGCCGTCGATAACTAGCTTCACTAGACCACTCTTTTGGACCCGCCGCTGCCGGCGGAGAAAAACAAAAGGGACCCGTAAGAGCAGGAGAAGATTGAGAAAGAGTCTAATGATTAGCATCGGCGCGGGGAAGGTAATCCCGCCTGGGCGCGGCGTCTACCGTGCTGATGCAGGTTGTTCTGGCGAACGAGGCTCGAGCGCAATCACATTCGCATCTTTTTTACGCCGAGCATCAGGATCTGGAATGAACGCGTCTTTGCCATTCGCCTCGCCGTCGGGCCGCGAAACGTGCAAGCTCAAGCTGCGCACCACATTGGATTCGAGCGCGTGGCCAAGCAGAGGCTCCAGCGCTTTGGATGCGCGGGTGAGCTTCATCAGGTCGATGCCCGTACGAATGCCCATGCCGTGCAGCATGTAAACCAAATCCTCCGACGCTAAGTTGCCACTCGCGCCCGGCGCGTACGGACAACCGCCTAGGCCCCCCGCGGTGGAATCGAACACCCGAATGCCTGCTTCGAGCCCAGCAACGACGTTGGCCAGCGCCGTGCCACGCGTATTGTGCAGGTGTAGCGCGAGACTTTTTGCCCCAAAATCGCGCACGAGCTCTTTGCTCAACGTGTAAACATCCCCAGGCGTCGCTACGCCGATGGTGTCTCCCAGCGACACTTCATCGACGCCCAGATTCTTGAGCTCACCCACAAGCCGAATCACCGCGCGAGGATCCACCGGACCTTCGTAAGGACAACCAAACACAGTCGAGACATAACCACGCACGCCGCGACCAGCTGCACGCGCCTGCGTCACCACCTCGCGGTAGTCAGACAGGCTCTCCGCGACCGTGCGGTGAATGTTGCGCTTGTTGTGCGATTCCGAAGCGGAGAGGAAAATCGCAAATTCCTGAATGCGCGTATTGAGCGCACGCTCTAGGCCTTTGACGTTGGGAACGAGCGCCGAGAAGCGCACACCGGGCGCCTCCGGCAAACCAGCGCACACTTTTTCCGCGTCAGCGAGCTGCGGGATCCATTTTGGATGCACGAAAGAGGTCGCTTCGATACGTTTGACGCCGGCCTCGACTAGGGCCGCAATGAAGGCCACTTTGTCCGTGGCACCGAGCGGCACAGTTTCGTTCTGCAACCCGTCACGCGGGCCGACTTCGTAAACTGTGACTTCTTCCGGCAACGATTCAAACATTACATCACTCAGTTTGCGCCCAATTGCGGTGCTTGTCGACGTAAACGAAGGCTAGAGGAAAAGCAAAGCCATAGACACGCTAGACAGACAGATTCGCGCCGCAAGCTCAGCCAAGGACGCTGCGGGCAATCACCACGCGCTGGATCTCGTTCGCACCCTCGTAAATTTGCGTGACGCGTACGTCCCGGAAGTGCCTTTCTGCAGCGAATTCGCCAATGTAGCCATACCCACCGTGAATCTGAACCGCCTCTTTGCACACTTTGTAGGCAGCATCAGTGGCGAAGAGCTTAGCCATAGCAGCTTCTTTGCTACAGGGTTGTTTGCGCTCGCGCATGTCCGCCGCCCGTAGGACCAGTAGTGCCCCGGCGTCCAGCTCGGTGGCCATGTCCGCAAGCTTCCACTGGATGGCCTGAAAGCTCGCAAGCGGCTGGCCAAATTGCTCACGCTGCTGCGCGTAAACGAGGCTCTCTCTGAGCGCGGCCCTACCAATGCCAATCGCTTGTGCTCCAACGCCAATCCGGCCTCCATCGAGCGCCGTCAGGGCGACTTTGAGTCCCGCGCCGATCCCGCCAAGAATGGCGCTTTCGTGCACACGCACGTTCTCCAGGGTGAGCCCAGCCGTGTGCGAGGCCCGCAGCCCCATCTTTTCCTCGCGCTTGTTGACCGTCAGGCCCGGCGTGCCGGCTTCGATGAGGAACGCCGTCGGTTTGGTTTCCGTCTGCGTCACCACGAGAAAGAGCGGTGCCTCGGGTGCATGACTCACCCAGGCCTTCTCGCCGTTGATCACATAGTGCTCGCCCTCTTTCTTCGCCTTGGTCTTGAGGCCAGCTGCGTCGGAACCCGCACCAGGTTCTGACAAGGAGAAAGCTGCACACAGGTAGTCACCACCAGCAAAGCGCGGGAGATACTTGGCCTTTTGTGCTGGCGTGCCAAAACGGCTGATCGCGTCCGCCACCATGTTGGTCACCATCATGGTGACCGTGGTTGCTGGGCAACCAGCGCCAAACTCCATCACGCTGAGCGCGTAAGCGATGGGTCCCATGCCGCTGCCACCGTCTTCTTCTGGCACGAGCATATTCAAGAAGCCCGCTTCGCTCAGTTGTTTCATGGCCTGGGCTGGAAACTGTTCGCTCTTATCCCAGGCAGCAGCGTACGGCGCGAGGTGTTCTTGCGCGAATTTGCGGGCCGTTTCTTGGGTCATGCGCTGGGTGTCGGTGAGCGTCAAATCCATGATGTCCGCGCGCTAACACGTTCCGAAACAGGCGGGCCAGCGTCTGTGTCCGAGTTCTCGTACAAAGTGTCCGATCTTAGGACACGCGTTAGGAACACAGTCTCAAGGATCACTGCGTGTTAGGTCAAATAGCTCCCTTGGCATGCGCCCTGCTCAGTGTCGCACGTGCTTGGACACGCAATTGGATCGACTCTTATTGGCGCCAGCGCGCTTCCTATTTCGGTGGAGGCGTTCGTTGGCGGCGGCCTGCCTGCCACGATCATCGTGGGGCTGCCCGACTCTGCAATCAAGGAGAGCCGAGCGCGGATTGAGGCCGCCATAAAGTCATCTGGCTTCACCGAGAAAACTTCGCGCACGGTGGTGAATCTGGCGCCTGCCGATATCCGCAAAGAAGGCAGCGGGCTCGACTTGGCGATTACCATGGCAAAGCTCGTTGGGCTCGAGCTCGTAGAGCAGCGCGCCATCGACGGCTATATGTTTGCCGCAGAGCTCGCGCTCGATGGGTCGCTCCGCGCAATACCTGGCGCCGTCATTGTGGCGCGCGGCTGCCGAGACGCAGGACTCAAGGGACTCATTGTCGCGCACGACAATGGCCCAGAA
>JBIKMD010000160.1:0-7315 GCA_044359465.1 Myxococcota bacterium | reverse complement strand
GGCGCGCCGCAATCAAACCCACAATGGCCTTGGCATTCTTTGGACGGCCGCGCTCCATGAGATCGAGCAACGCTTCCAGCGCGTTCAGGAACAGCGGTTCGTCGCTGGTTTGAAACACTTTGGCAACGAGCTCCGTATCGTTTGGCAAACCACCTGCTGCAATGCACTCGCGCGCAGCAGTTTCGATGTCGGCAAGGGCTTCTGCCGCTTTCAGGCGTTCGCGCGGCGTGAGCGGCGCTGCGGCGACCGCTACAGGTGCGGCCTTTACCGCAGTGGGCAGCTCGGGCTTACGAATGACTTCGACCACGGTCGCCTGCGGCATTTTGATTTCGCCGTCAAAGAGCTTGTCGAGCTTCGACTTGTAGCTGCGGTAAGCAAGCGATTCGCCTTTGGCCGGGCGCGGACCGCGGTCGTCTCGGCTGCTCGAACGTTTGCCGTCGCGCCCAGCGTCGATTTCTTTCCAGGACTTCTTTTGTTTTTCGCCCTGCTGACCGCCGTTCTCACGTTGGGCTTGTTCTTCACGCCGTTCGAGCTTGTCTTCTTCACGATTTCGAAATGCCATGCGCCACCTGCTAAAATGGAATCTCTACGGCGACGTCCGCCATGACATCCCACTTGGAAAATCCTAGGCCGAGCGTCTTGCGCGCCACCAGCCCGAGCTTGAGAAAGCGTAGCGCAATCACATGCGCGTCGGCCAGCAGGTAATGCACATTTGTTGTAGCCGCGTCATCGTAAACCAGCATTTGATGCAAAATTTGTAGGTTCAAACGCACCCGGGGATGGAGCGGAATTTCACGCAAACCCAAGTGCGATTCCAGCTTGTGCGCCCCTAAAACGCCTCCTACGTTCAGCGCCGCAGGCATGGCGGGAACGTAGGTCGTGCCGATCTCGAAGAGCTCTCGATAGCTGTAACTGAACGCGGACAGCACAGACAACGCAGCGGGCGCACGCGGCGCAGGCGCAAGACCCAGGGGAACCACGTACTCGAAGTTGTCGATCCAAGTATCTCGGGCGCGCCCAAACCCGAGCTCCAGCCTGGTGCGAATCGCATGCGCCCCCGTCGTGCCGAGCTTGAAGCGCCACAGCATGCCGGCGGTGCCTTTACCCATGGCCAGTGCGGGCGCGCTTAGCCCACCCGTGATCGCGAACGCCGCGCCAAGGTAGACATCCGTTTGATGGAGCGACGTCCGCCAAGCTGCAGCACTCACATCGACTGCGCTCAGGTTGGTGGCAGCAAGCTTGCGGCCAGGTCCCATGTCGACCGCGTATTCCGCAGCGAACGTGAGGCTACGCAGAAACGCCGAGGGCGCGCGGCGGGCACCAAGTAGCCACGGCCGCAAGCCGAAGCGTGCAGACAACACGCGTGGGTCCAAGAGGTCATCGATGTGCGTCTGTATACTGACGGCCTCGAGGTTCACGTCGCCGTGCCAAGTGAGTGGCACGTGACCTAACTCGGCTCCCGCAATGTAGGGTGAGCTCAGCGAGGGCGACAGGTTGCGGAGCAAATGCCCATGCCCAGACGTGGTCGTCGCAAAACGGTTGAGCGAAAAATACAGTGACGCTTCTTCGCTGCCGTATTGTACGTGACGCAGCACGCGCGTGTAGTCGCGCCAAGCATCCGTCGCGCTCGCCCACATGAATTGTCCGCGCGCCGTTTCACCGCCGCCGACGAGGGCAAACCCAACAGGAAACGCCAGATTCAACCGTACACCGGCGTTTTCGAACCAAAGATTTAGCTCAGGCGAGAGAAAAAAAGCGTAGCGCGACGGCGCCCCAAGGACGGGAGTGGCCACAGAATAATTCGGAGGAACGGGTCCTACGCCAGTATGCAACGAGACGGCGTGTTCGTTGCGCTCGATGTAACGAGGGCCAGGCGGAAGCGCCGTGCCTGCAAAAGGATCCGAGCTCAGAACAAAAAATGGAGGAGGCGTTTCTCCCGCGTGCTCGAATTGGTTTGGATCGGAAGTGTCAACGAGGCGCAGCTGCTCGGCCACTGCTTCATTCTCAATGACGAGCTCACCCACACGTGCTTCGTCATAGTCCGGCAAGTGCACATCGGTCCGCGGGAGCTCGACGCCTTCGAGCAGGCGATCGGCGTCGTCTTTTTCTTTACGCGTCGGCAGAATTTTAGCGGTCGTTTCTGATTTCGCGGCCGGCTTTGGCAGCTCCGCCGCGGCGTAAGAGATTGGCGCACTTTGATCCGATTCGACCACATACCCAGGCCCAAGCGGCAGAATGCGACGCGCATGCGAAAAGTGTGAGCGAAAGTAACCACTGAGCGAATTGATCTGCACCTTCATGGAGCCCGACGCAGCGTGAATCAGCTCGCCGTTGCCAATGTACATACCCACGTGCGTAATGCGGCCATCACCGGGGGTAGACGTAAAAAACAGGAGATCTGCGGGTTCTAGCGCATCAGGCGCAACAGGCATCCCAACGAGCGCTTGCTGGCGCGAGACACGCGGCAAAGCATAGCCCATGTCCGCCCACACGCGGATCATGAAACCGGAACAATCGACGCCGGGTGGTATTTCGCAGCTACCCCAGACGTAACGCGTGCCTAGGAATGAGGAGGCGTGTCGAACGACTTCCGCTGCGCTCGGCCGCGCAATGCGTTTGACGACGTTGGCGTTCGGCGGGACGTAGTTGCGGAACGACTCTGCCTCAGCGCCGCTTGCCGCAAGCAAGACGACTGCAAAGACCTCAGCGCGCAATCGCGCGTTGCTCCATTCGTTTGATCTCTGCTTCGATCTTGTCGGTCTCTTGCATGGTGCGCTCGGCCGCCTCTAACCCCATGACGACGCTGCTGAGCTCGTTTGTGAGCTGCTCGGGCTTTTCGAACGCCATGACCTTCGACTTCAAATAGCCCATGGTCTTCTCGATGGTTTCGAGCTGCACTGCGAGCGCGCGTTCGTTCTTCTGAATCGTGAAAAACTCTTCGAGCTTCTTTTCCGCAAACACGACCTGGTGACTGAGGTTCTCTTTGATGCTCGCGTCGCCGCTCGTGTCGCCCGACAACCGCGCTTGCACCTCGCTGAGCTCCTTGCGAACCGCTTCTTCTTTGGTGGTCTCGAGGTAGCTTGTCTGCTTCTTGTGCGCGATGGCGATGCGCACGAAGGCATCGAGCAAACCGTCGATCTTATCGAGCTCGGGCTGAATGGTGCCCACTTCGAGCCGCTGATTGGTCTTCACGGCGCCCAGCACTTGTTGTTTTGTCTTCTCGAGCTCGCGGTAGCGTTGTTTGTACTCGTAGCTCATCTGCTGCATGGTCTCGAGCAGCTTAAAGGCGCGAAGTTTCTGCGCTGCTTGTCCGTTTCTCAGCGCCACATAGCGCTGAAAAAACGAGGCACGCGAGCCCGCCACCAGCCAAAGCACCTCGAGCACGGCGCCCACGCCGAGCACACGTGTGTCACCAGTGCTCAGTGTGGCGCCAACGACGCCAATGAGCGCAAGAATGTTGAGCCCATGAAAAAACGCAAAGAGGTGCGTGCGAGGCTGCATCACCGTTCCCTAGCGTATGCCATGGCGCAGTGCCAAATTTGTCGCGGATGTACGATGGACGTACGACGGTTTTTCAGCCGACGAGAAGCTTGAACGTGCGGCGCCCTACTCGGACTTCTGCGTTGGGACCTAACGCGGCGCGCTTCACGCGTTTTCCCTGCAAGAACGTGCCGTTCGTGCTATCGAGATCTTCAATCACGAACTCACCATTCACGAACGCAACAGCCGCATGCGCGCGGCTGATCTGGTCGTCATCTGGGAACGCGATATCCGACACGTCATTGACGCGGCCAATGATGGTCAATGATTTGGTGATGCTGATACGCCGGTCATCGAAGAGCAGCTGCGCCGTGACACCCTCAGGAAGTGGCTGCAAACGAGCCGTTTTGCGCGAGACGGTAATCTCGATGCTCTTCTGCATCTCCGGCGTCATCGCCGAGACGCGCGTTTCGTTCCCGGCATCCCACGCCGCGTCGTCATCGGTGCTGAAGCCCTCAACTTTTTCTATCGGATGATCATCTTCTAACGAGAGCTTGGCCGTCTCAGGAACGCCGTCAGACAGCGCGTCGGAGATGGCGTCATCGATGTCGAAGACAGGCGCGTTGGGCTTCTGCGGGGCGGCCATTGTTGATTCCTCGGTGCTTAGTGGTCATTGTGCCACGGCAAATGCAGTCGCACATGAAATCTGTCGTTTTTTTGCTTACAGCACTGCTCATCACTCAGGGCGCATGTAGGCGCAAAGACAAGCCAAACGTCCTCGCGCTGATTCCAGAGGACGCCCCGGTTGTCGCCTGGATGCCCGAGCCCAAAGGCACCGCAGCGGCCCTGCGCAGCTTTCTCGTCACCTTTGAGCGGGAAAATCTTGGCGACCAAGTGAAGGCGCTGCGCTTCGAGTGGAAGAAACAGTACGGCGTCGATCCACTCGACGAACAGAGCCTGATCGGCACCGGCCTCGACATCGAGAAACCGTGGGCGCTCGCGTATGACAAAACCCTAACGACGCCCGTGTATTTTTTGCAGGCCAAAGACCCGGACAAGGTCTTGGGTTTCATCAAGAAGCTCATGAAAGACGGCTGGCTGATCGATGCACCCACCGTGCGCGGCGAAAAGAAGATACAGGTCTTCTCGCAGCCCTTTGGTAACGCGCAGATCGAGGTGGCGGCTGTGAAAGTCACGGATACCAGCGTTTGGATTGCACTTGGGCCGCAAGCCAGCAGCGCGCTCGAAGCGTGGCCGGATCCCAAGACGTTCACAGGAAAAGAAGGCGCACCGCGTAACTTCCAGAAGGCGTGGAAGAAGGCTGAGTCCGACGGCTCCCCTGCGGGCGCAGCGTTACGCATCGTCGCAAAGGATTCGGCCCAGGTGCTGCCGAAGATCCTTGCCGGCAAATTCGCCAAAGACGCAGAGCTGCGCGCGGTGGTGTCGGTCAAAGAGCATCGCCTGGAGCTCTTCGCGGCCTTGCTCGGCAAAACAGACCTGCGCCCGCTGTTTGCCGAAGAAAAGGACTTTGCGCCCGGCGTGGGCCTTCCAGAGAAACCTATCGTCGTCGCGCGCTCGCAGTTGAACGCGGGTGAGCTTTATTCGATCGCCGTAGGGTTACGTTTGCTTCAACCGCTGCTCAAAACCGTCATCGGCCTCGACGAAAGCCGGGTAGAATCGCTCATCAATTTGGGCACCGGCGCCGGCATGCTGGCGATCGAGCTTGCACCGGAAGCGATCAAGAACAGCAAAGCGCGCAGCACGGCTGAACGCTTGCGCACCCTGCTGGATGCATTCCCGATCACGGCGGTGGCCCAGCTCAAGTCCGCAGATAAATTCGACGCGATGCTGCCAGCACTCGAGACCGAGCTGAAAAAGCGCGGGCTACCTGCCACACTCGATCGCAGCGACAAAGCAGCGCCCATCCTGCGTACGCCGAGCCTTTCGCCCGAGTCAGAGGTGTCGTTGTCACGGCGTGGCAACACCCTGATCTATGGAATTGGTCCCGGCGCTTTTGCCAGCGCGCGCTCGCGGGTGGAGCAGAAGAAGGGAATGGATCGTACGCATCCTATTTTTGGCGTTTTGTTCGAACCCATGACCAGTGGCGCGATTATGGACGTATCGACCCTAGTACAAACGGCCAGCACGCTACCCGAGCTGATTTTTGGGGATCAGAATGCGTTGATGAAGAATTTCTTCGGTACTACCATGAAGAGCTTCGCACATTTTGAGCAAGCGGGCATGACGCTCGGTCTCGAAGGACCTGCGTTTCAGCCCCATCCCGTGCTGCGGCTGTGGATCACTACCAAATGAACGCGCTTGTTCTTGATCGCGTGAACAAACGCGTGAAGACGCCCGAAGGCGACAAGCAGATTCTGCGCGACGTCTCGCTCAGCATCGAACGCGGACGCTTCGTCGCGCTCACTGGGCGTTCAGGCGCAGGAAAGAGCTCGCTGCTCAGCATTTGCGGCGGCCTCGATGCGGACTACGAGGGGACGGCGAGTGTCCAAGGCAAAGACTGGCGATCGTTGTCCGATGCAAAACGCGCGCGTCACCGCAACGAGGCGATTGGCTTTGTGCTGCAGATCCCGCGTTTATTCGCGCATCTTTCGGTGTGGGAAAATCTCACTGCACCTGCGTGGATTGGTGGACACACAGCGGACGCTACGCGCGGCGAAAAACTGCTCGCGCGCGTAGGGCTGAGTACCTCCCGCAAGCGCGCCATCAGTGGGCTCTCTGGCGGCGAGCGCCAGCGCCTCACTGTTGCACGCGCGTTGATCAACAAGCCCTCCGTGCTGCTCTGCGATGAACCCACAGGCAACCTCGATCGACAGACAGGCAACGAGCTACTCGACTTGCTCGCGGAGCTGCAAAAGGAGGAAGCGCTCACACTCTTCGTCGTCACACACGACCAAGAAGTGATCGCACGCGCAGATACGCGCATTACCCTAGCGGACGGGGCGGTGGTCGCGTGACGCTACCCGGAGTCATCAAGTGGGTTGCGACGGACTTACGCATGCACAAATCACGCACCGCGATCTCCGTGCTGGGCATTGCGGTGGGCATTGGCGCGCTGGTGTTCTTTTTGGCGCTCGGTGCAGGTCTGCGCGCGTTTGCGCTCGGCAAAGCCGCGGATGACGTGGATGCTCGCCTGCTCGAAGTGATCCCAAAAACGATGGAGATTGGCTTCTTCAAAATCCACCGTCCGGGCTTACTCGGCAACAGCGGCCTCGATGCCGCAACACTCGAGCGCTTGCGGCGCGTCGAGCACATCACTGCCGTCTATCCTCGCCGTTTGATGCGTGTACCGGCGACCGCCAAAGGTGGCGCCGGGCTGCTCGGTAAAGACATGCTCACGGACTTGTTTGCGGAAGGCATTGATACGGAGCTGCTGGCCAAAACCGTCTCGCGCGAAGCGCTAGAGTACAAACCAGGTCAGCCCATCCCCGTCGTTGCCAACGATCAGCTGCTTCAGCTTTTCAATGGATCTGTGGCCGAGGCGCTCACGGTCCCGAAGCTCGCCAAAGACGCCGTTGTCGGCTTCACCTTCGACATTGTGCTCGGCCAGTCGTTCCTCATGGGTCAGGCAGGCTCGAAAAAAGTGCAGACTGTTCGTGCGCGCATCGTTGGCTTTTCACCCTATGCCATGAAGCTGGGCGTGAGCTTTCCCATGCCGGCATTAGAGGCGATCGAAAAGGAGTTCCGCGAAGGCGAAGAGCCACCCACGTACACCGCCGCAATGGTCTTTGTTGCGGATGCCGACAAAGCTGCCGCGGTCAGTATTGCAATCGACAAACTCGGTCTCAAAGTCTCGGAGTCAAATCGACGCACAGCC
>JBIKMD010000159.1:0-7323 GCA_044359465.1 Myxococcota bacterium | reverse complement strand
ATGAACTGCGTCGTACGAGCCAGCGGATCGAAGCCACTCTCAGCGAGCGCCGCGAGCTGGTACTTGCCGTCTCGGTCCGTGAACATGGTGAAACAGAAGAAGCTCAGCCAATCTTCAATCGGTTTGTTGAACGTCGACAGAATCCGCGGCGAGTCCACGTTTCCCGACCGGCGCACGAGCAAGTCTTCCGCCTCTTCGCGGCCGTCACGCCCAAAAAATTGGTGCAGCAGATACACCATGGCCCACAGGTGGCGACCCTCTTCTACGTTCACTTGAAAGAGATTGCGCAGATCATAGAGCGACGGCGCCGTGTGACCGAGCAAACGTTGCTGCTCGACGCTCGCTGGCTCAGTGTCACCCTGCGTCACGATGATGCGGCGCAGCTCTTTGCGTAGCTCACCCGGAGCTTCGTTCCAGATGTCTTTGCCAATGTTGTCGCCAAACCCGATCTTGCGATCTTCTGGCGGCGCCAGAAAGATGCCCCAGCGGTAATCCGGCATCTTCACGTAGTCGAAGTGCGCCCACCCGCCCTGCTCCACGCTCACGGCCGTGCGCAAATAGATCTGGTCGAGGTTGAAGTCCGTTGGACCCATCTCCTTCCACCAGTTGATGAAGCTTGGCTGCCACTCGAGGAGTGCGCGCTGAAGCTTCTTGTCGTGCGACAAATTGACGTTGTTCGGAATGCCGTCGAATTCAACACCCATGGTCAGTGGCTCCTCACTTAAGTTCTTCGCCAATCGAAGCTCGGGCTCTCGGGTCGCCCGTACATCGTCAACGCACCCTGTTCACCCACCGCGTTAGGCCGTTGGAAGATCCAATTTTGCCACGCAGAAAGACGTCCAAAGATCTTCGTCTCGAGCGTTTCGGGGCCCGCAAAACGAAGGTTCGCTTCCAGACCCGTCAGTGAGTCCGGCGACATGCTCGCGCGTTCTTCAATCGCAAGTCGCACGTCATCATCCCAGTCGAGTTGGTCTAACACTACCGTCGCGAGGCCCGCGCTGAACGCCTCCTCTCCTTTATACGTTCCTTGAGCCTTGGCCAGCTCGGTTGCGTGGTCTGGCCGTGACAAAAAGCGTGTGTGCAAACGTGTGAGACCGTTGCCCATGGTGAGCAGGCCAGCATTGAGCGCGGTGAGCCCCATGCTCGCGTCGTCGCGCAGATAGATACGATCGCCACTGAGCGCCACTTCGGCCAGGCTGCCGACAAAACAAGACCCTGGCTCAATGAGCGTGAAGAAGCTCTTTGCCGTGGTGTCCATACGTTTGAGCACACGGCGCATGAACAGAATGACTTCTTTGGTGAACCATTGTTCGCGACGTTCGAACAGCTCGGCGTCGAGCTTCCGCGCGATCTCGGGATCGCCCTCGCTCTTCACCACAACTAGGCCAATGTGCGGATGGTGGAAGCGCAAACGAAGGAGCGCGTCTTCGATTTCGCGGAACGCGCGGAGTGGATACCACTCGCTGCTCGCCACGTACGCCGCGTCCGTAGGGCCCTTTATGGTGAGCCGCGCTACCCGTTCGTGCCCTGCACCAAGCTCGAGCTTCACGTGACGGTAAGTGATCGTCTTCGCGTCGACTGTCACTTCGAGCGGTTCCAGCGTGACGCCTTTACGATCTTTTGGCGTAGGCGCAATCGCGGCCGCGCGCGCTTCGATCTCTTGGTTGAACTTCGATGACGGAAAGACGCCATCGACGAGCCCCCACTCCTGCGCGCGTTTCCCTTTTACGCCTTCAGCGAGCGTGCAGAAAATGTCTGCGAGGTCTTTGCGCACTTTGCGCTTGTCTACGACCCGCGTCAGACCGCCGGTACCAGGAAGCACGCCAAGGTACGGCACTTCAGGGAGCGCCACCGCGGACTTGCGATCGTCGATGAGATAGATTTCTTCGCACGCGAGTGGCAGCTCGTAACCACCGCCCGAGGCAATGCCATTGAGGGCAGCGATGTAGCGCTGGCCGCTGTGGTTGCTTGCGTCTTCAATCGCAAGGCGTGTCTCATTCGTGTACTTGCAGAAGTTGACCTTGAACGCGTGGGTCGACGAACCGAGCATAAAAATGTTCGCGCCCGCAGAGAACACGCCGGCTTGCGCGCTGGTGACGACCACACAACCCACTTCTGGGTGCTCGAAGCGCAGGCGCTGCACTGCATCGTTCAGCTCTAGATCCACGCCCAGATCGTAGGAGTTGAGCTTGAGCTGATAGCCGGGTTTGAGCCCGTCATTCTCTTGGATGTTCAGCTTGAGCCACGCGACGGCGCCCTTCACCTCGATCTTGAGATGTTTGTACTTCGAAGGATGCGTCTCGAAGCTGTGCGGAAGCGACGTGTCAGAGGTCACTGGTTCCATGTGAAGAATCCTTGTCCGGTCTTTTTGCCGAGCTTGCCCTCGCTCACGAGGCGTTCGAGAATCGCGGGCGGCTGGTATTGGGCGCCGCCGAGTGTTTTGTGAAGATGGTGTGCAATCGCGAGACGTACGTCGAGACCCACTAGGTCCGTCGTGCGGAGCGGACCCATCTGATGTTTGTAACCGTGCTCCATCGCCTTATCGATGTCTTCTGCGCTCGCAACGCCGCTTTCGACCATGCGCATGGCCTCGAGCGCGAGCACAACACCGAGACGGCTGGTCGCAAAACCTGGTGAGTCTTTCACCACAATCACTTCACGTCGCATGCGCTCACCCACGCGGCGGGCGCGTTCGAAAGTGGCGTCTGAGGTTTGCTCTGCTCGGACGAGCTCGAGCAACTTGAGAATGAACGGAGGATTGAAGAAGTGCATGCCGACCACGCGTGAAGGATGAGGCGTGGCTGCAGCGAGCTCAGTGACCGGAAGTGACGACGTGTTGGTGGCGAGCACCGTGGTTTCTGAAACGAGCGGCGCGATCTCGGCGAACAATTTTTGTTTGAGCGCCAGCACTTCTGGGATTGCCTCAATGACAAGGTCTGCGCCACGAACAGCGTCCGCCAAACTGTCACTCGTCTGCAGCCGGGCGAGCGTCATGGAGATATCCGCGCTGCTCATTTGGCCTTTGCTCGCGAGCTTCTCGATCCCCTTCGTGATGCGTTGTTTTGCGTTCGCTAGGGCGGCCGCATTGGCGTCGAACAAGGTCACATCATAGAGCGCTGCTGCCGCCACTTGGGCGATGCCCGCCCCCATGGTGCCAGAGCCAATGACGGCGATTTTTTGCACTTCTGCGCTCATACCGTTCCTTTACGCTTGTCCAAAAACGCTTGCATACGCGTTCGCTTTTCTTCGTCTTCGAACAAGACCGCTTGGGCCGTGGATTCGAACGCCATGGCGGCGTCGAGCGAGCCGAAGGCGTGCGTGTTCAGAGCTTCTTTGGCGAGCGACAGGGCGAGCGCGCTGTTTTTTGCGGCCTGCTCAGCGAGCTCGATCGCGCGCGCCAGCGCATCCGTCGCCACGTGATTGACGAGGCCCATGTCCAACGCTTCGTTCGCGTCGATGATGCGGCCGGTGAGAATGAGTTCTTTAGCGCGGCCAAGGCCCACGATTCGCGGCAAACGATACGTGGCGCCGGCGCCGGGGATAATGCCGAGTGCCACTTCAGGCTGGCCTAATTTTGCGGTTTGGCTGGCGACACGCATGTCGCACGCAAGCGCGAGCTCCATGCCGCCACCAAGCGCGTAACCATTGATCGCGGCGACCGTAGGCGCAGGGAACGCTTCAACCTTGGCGAACAAAGCGCTGTTGATTCGTCGAAACGCATCTTCACGCTTGCGCGCTAACAACTCGGCGATGTCTGCGCCGGAGGCGAAGGTCGTGCCGGCACCGGTGAGCACAAGCCCTTTGCAGCGCTCGCTTTTCAGGCGATCCAAGGCTGCGTGCAATGCGCCTATCAGCGCTTCATTCAAAGCGTTTTTCGCGTTTTGACGGTCGAGTGTCAGCACCGCCACCTGCGACGGACGCGCCTCGATTTTCAGGAGCTCTGGACCCATTCGGCGGGGCGGTTGCCACACTTTGGGTTTTGGGGACAGCCCCTTTTTGAGATGGCAATTTAACGCACTACGCCGAGGGCAACACGAGGACGAAACCTCGCGTTAGTGTCGCAAGTCAGCGGACGCTTACGATGCTTTTGTTTCATGGCGCAGACTCGCTGCGTGACCGTGGTTGAAGGGCATGGCGTGCCGGGCGTTCTGTTCAGACTCCCGTTTTGCGCTGGAGGGTTCGCATGCGTTTGGCAAATCAAAGCGCAGCGATCGCGCGCAACGACGGTTAGGGCAGGGGCTCTCTCCAAACTAGCTCGACGCGAACGCGTCCCGAGGCCCCAGCCTCAACGGTGATCGGCGTGAACGTTTCGCCCCACGGTACCTTACAAGTATCCTCGCACGGCGACAGTTGTTTCTCGCTCCCATTGCAGAAGGTAGTGCTGGCTTGCACTAGGCAGCTGAACGGCAGCCAAGAATAGGAGCCGTCCGCGTTCGTTCCGACACGCACTGACGTGGAATACTCGCCCGCTGCTGTGAGCGAGACTTGGATGTCTGTTCCCGGGACCGTTGAAAGAGGTGGTAGCTCCCATTTCTCGCGGTCGCTAAGCTGCAGGTCGTGAACGACATGCCGCTCGATGCTAGGAGGGGTCGAGAATCCTAGCTCCAAATTTGCCACTGGTTGAATGAACGACCGCAGCTGCGACGCCACTGGAGTCCATACAGCCTTGCGGCAGTCCGAATTGAGGTGATGCGAAAGAACGCCGGCAACCACGAGGCGTCCATTTCTCTCTACGAGCAGCGGGCCTCCTGAGTCACCATGGCAGGCAGTTCCGTTGGTTTCGTCGACTGAGATGCCTGATCGCTTCACCTCCTTGATGCGTGTACTGAGAAAGCGCTTCGTGCCAGCGCTCGAGGCGTCGTTTGGGCGTGATTTACCGTAACCAACGATGAACGCCGGCTCCCCTGCTTGTAGCGGTTGGTCTTCTGGAATCAGGGCGGCGACGGGACCGGGCGGCGAGCTCTTTACATGTGTAAAACAGATCGCAACATCGTGAACAAGCCATGAGGTGTCATGCGTAAACTGGGGGCTGGGGATACAGAGTGCGACAAGGCGCCTGCCTTTGTACGATTCTGAGGACCCGCCGATATAGGAGACAAAGCGTCTGTAAACGCAATGTGCTGCAGTGAGATACGCGTACTCGCTGATGCGTGTGGCCGTGCAGTTGATGGTCGTGTTTTCAGTATAGGCCGGTGCAGACCACAGGGGCATCACCTCTGGGTATTCGTTCGGAACATCTGTGCCCCCAATGATTTTTTGTTCGGTCGCGCCAGTTTCGACCTGAGGAGCGACAGCTACGGGGCCATCTGCGCAAGCCCCACCCATGCACAGCACGAGGGCGCTTGGGTAAAGGCAAAAGAAATTCCAGCGTGATTGAATCATGCGCGGCGCCTATCATTTTCATGCGCAACTGGATCGTCCAATAGGCGCCATACTGTTCAGCCACGCAACGTTCCTACGAGACGCCGCAGCGCGAGACTGGGTCACCATGTTAGCCCGTGCTAGGGACGTGCGTGATGCAACCAGCGAGTCGAGTACAAGGGTTTGGGGCGAGCATCTTCGCCGAGTTTTCGAAGCTCGCGCTCGACTATGGCGCGGTCAACTTAGGCCAGGGGTTTCCGGACTTCGATGGGCCTGAGGAAGTAAAGGCCGTTGCCGCGCAGGCGATTGCCGATGGCATCAATCAATACGCCGTTTCGCAAGGCGCTGAGAAACTGCGCACTGCGATCAGCAAACACAGCGCGCGTTTTTACGGACAGACAATTGATCCGCGTACGCAAGTGGTGGTGACCAGCGGTGCAACGGAAGCCATCTTCGACGCGATCCTGGCGTTCGTTTCACCTGGCGATGAAGTGGTTGTGTTCGAGCCGTTCTACGATTCGTACGTCGCCAGCATCACTATGGCCGGCGGCGTGTGCCGTTACGTGCGGCTTCACGCGCCTGACGCTTCGCACGCGCGCTTCTGGTTCGATGAGCGTGAGCTCGCCTCCGCGTTTTCCTCGCGCACCCGACTGGTGATGCTCAATACGCCGCACAATCCCACAGGCAAAGTCTTCACCGCAGCCGAAATCACTCTCATTGGCAAGCTAGCGACTAAGCACGACGCAGTGATTGTGGCAGACGAGGTCTACGAGCACTTGGTCTTTGCGCCCGCAAAACACGTGCGCGTGGCGTCGCTGTTTCCGGAACGCACGTTAACCATTTCGAGCGGTGGCAAGTCGTTCTCGTTCACCGGCTGGAAAATTGGCTGGGCGATAGGTCCTGAGCCGCTCGTTTCCGCGGTGCAGAAGGCGCATCAATGGGTCACGTTCGCCAGCGCCTCGCCGTTTCAAGCCGCTATCGCACACGCGCTAGAGCTACCGGACGCGTATTTTGCGCAGTTCATTGCTGAGTACACGCTTCGCCGTGACAAGCTTGCGCGAGCTCTGAACCAGGCGGGCTACGAGACACTGCCCTGCGAAGGCGCTTACTTCTTGATGGCAGACATTTCGAAGCGGGATCACGCGAGTGACGTAGCGTTCTGCCGCTGGCTCGTTGAGCACAAGCGCGTCGCCGCCATTCCGCCCTCTGCGTTTTACGCTTCGAACAAAGTGGGCTCGCTCGTGCGTTTTGCGTTCTGCAAATCCGATCCCTTGCTCGACGAAGCCGCTAGGCGTCTAGCGACATGAAGCTCGAAGCGCTCGGCCGCTGCCCACTCTGTCTTTCGCCTACGCGCGTTCTCCTGCACGACGCCTTGGAGGACTTCGTACACCATGCAGTGCCAGGCCAATTCACAATGTGGTCGTGCGTGTCTTGCGGCTGCGGCTATTTGGATCCGCGCCCAACACGGGGCACTGTGGGTGAAGCCTACGCAACCTATCAAACGCACGCGGCGCCGGAAGACCAATTTGCTCGCCACGGCACTTGGCTCGGGCGTTTGCGGCGCGCAGCGCGTAACGGCTACGCAAATGCGCGCTACGGGTACCATGCGCAACCAGCCTCCTATGTTGGCGCTGCAGCCATTGCGCTCGTGCCCAAACAACGCCTCGCGGTGGACCGCTGGCTCATGCGCTTTCCTCGCAAGGCAGGCGGCCGTTTGCTCGACGTCGGCTGCGGTGCGGGCGGCTTTCTCAAGCAGATGCAGCAGCTTGGTTGGACAGTGCAAGGCGTCGATTTCGATGCGCAAGCCGTTGCCACAGCGCGTGCGCTCGGCCTCGATGTTCGGCTCGGCGGTATTGAGGCGGCTGAAGGTTCATTCGATGCGATCGCACTCAACCATGTCATTGAACATGTGCATGACCCGCTCGCGTTGCTGCAAGCGTGTGCGCAAGCGTTGAACACGAC
>JBIKMD010000158.1:0-7350 GCA_044359465.1 Myxococcota bacterium | reverse complement strand
AAACGCCGGCCATGGCATCTGAATCAAGCGATGATACAAGTCCAAGAATGGCGCACGTGGCTGATTGAGGCGCACGATGTTCATCCGCAAGTCGCCGCTGCCAAGGGACGTACGTTGTTGTGCACCGCTCGTAGAAGAGCTGCTAGTGATCGAAGCCATTAGCGGGTGATGACCAGTGTGCCGAGGCTTTCATAGAAGTCCTGGGCACTGAGAAAGCGAACGTCCAATGAGCCAATCCGAATGGATTGTTTGGACCAGACGAGCACGGGTTTGTCAGGCAGAACGCGTTTATTCTCGACCCAAGTGCCATTTTTGGAACCAAGGTCTGCAAGCAGCACGGAGCTGTCTGCACCGGTAGAAAGACGCGCGTGACTCTTGCTGATGGAGCGATGGGAGAAAACCAAGTCGTTCTCCGCTGCGCGGCCGAGGACCCACGTCGTTTCTCGATGCGGCAGGCGGTAAACACGGTAGTCATGCGCTTCGACGACGAGCTTTTTCTTCTGATCCGCCAGAACATCAGAGAGCTCGCGCATGGGCTGCGTCACCTGCGTCGTTTTGGTGGTGCCGTTGTCAGGCTTAGCCAAGGTCCAGCGTTTGTACAAAAGCACGTTGCCGTCGAGGTAATCGACGAAGCGCTCGCGCGGTAGTAGCTCACTCTGACGAATGAAGTCGTAGATGAGCTCGACGGTTCTAGACACGCTCGGCTCGCACGACCAGCTCACCAATGAGCTTGGCAAACTCTGCAGGCTCAGGGAGCGGCGAACCTTCTGCAAGGAGCGCCTGGCCGTAGAGCAGCTCGGCGTATTGTTTGAGCAGCGCATCGTCGCGCTTGTCTTTGAGGCGCGCGTGCAACGCACGGATCTGCTCGTGCTCGGGGTTCACTTCGAGAATGCGTTTTTGTACCGGTAGCTCTTTTTGCGCCTGCCTGAGCAACCGCTCCATGTGTGGGCTGAGGTCGCCCTCGCTTCCCACCAAACATACTGCAGAGGTGCGCAAGCGATCCGAGACGCGAACTTCTTTGACGTTCTTGTCGAGCGCACGCTGAAGATGCTCGCAGAGATCCGCGTATTCGGCCTTGGCTGCGTCGTCTTTTTTCTCGGTCTTGATGTCGAGCTCGCCCTTGCTCACCGAGCGCAGAGGCTTCCCCTCGAACGCTTCTGTGTTTGCTACGACCAGCTCATCGACGGGATCGACGAAGAACAACACGTCGTAGCCATTCGCTTTGTACGCTTCGAGATGCGGCGAACGCTCTACGGTGGCGCGGGCGTCACCCGAAATGTAGTAGATCGCCTCTTGGCCCTCTTTCATCTGCTTGACGTACTCGCCGAGCGATGTGGCCTTGTGGTTCGTCGAACCGTAGCGCAACAAGCCGAGCAGCTTCTCTTTGTTGTCACCGTCTGAGCCGATGCCTTCTTTGAGCAGCGGTCCGAACTCAGTGTAAAACTTTTCATACGTCGCCGCATCACTCTCCGCGAGTTGCACGAGCGTATCGACCACCTTCTTGGTGAGACGTTTGCGAATGGCCGCCAATTGACGGTTTTCCTGCAGCAATTCGCGCGACACGTTGAGCGGCAGATCTGCTGAATCAACAACACCGCGCACGAAACGCAAATAGCTCGGCAGCAGCGCGTCGCATTGCTCCATGATGAGCACGCGGCGAACGTAGAGCTGGAGCCCACGTTTGGTGTCGCGGTAGTAGAGATCGAAAGGTGCGCGTTCGGGAACGAAGAGGAGCGCTTGGTATTCGAAGGTCCCCTCCGCGCGAAACGGAATGGTCTTGAGCGGCGCGCCAAAGTCATGGCTCACATGGCGGTAGAACTCAGCGTATTCGCGTTCAGTGACTTCTTTTTCCGGCCGCGACCAAATGGGCTTCATTGAATTGACGGTGCGCTTGTTCCCGTCCGCGAGCAGGACGATGGGATGCGTCACGAAGTCCGAGTGCTTGCGCACGATGTCTTCAATGACGGTCGCCTTGCTGTAGTCCGCCATGCCGTCTTCTTCATCTGCCGGCTTGAGATAGAGCGTGATAGTCGTGCCGACCTCGGCTTTCTCCGCTGGTTCGATGCCGTAGGTGCCATCACCCGTCGATTCCCAGCGTGTGGCTTTTTCTTCTCCGGCCTTGCGCGTCAGCACCTCGATGCGGTGGGCCACCATGAACGCGGAGTAGAAGCCGACACCGAATTGACCGATGAGGTCCGGAGCGTCCTTTTCACCTTTGATCTTGGTGAGCATCTCGCGCGTACCGCTTTTCGCGATGGTCCCTAGATTGTCGATGACCTCTTGCTCGCTCATGCCAATACCGTTGTCGCTCACAGTCAACGTACGGGCCGATGCGCTTGGCGTCAGCGTGATTTCGAGCGGCGTGTCTTTCGGCAGCAGCGCTTCATTGGTGAGCGCCGTAAACCGACGTTTGTCGAGCGCGTCAGACGCATTCGAAATGAGCTCGCGAAGGAAAATGTCTTTATGCGAATAAACCGAGTGAATCATCAGCTCGAGGAGCTGCTTCGCCTCGGCACCGAATGTTTTGGTTTGCATGGGCGACGGTCTAAACACGGACCCGGCCGTTGGCAAGTCAGCAGCCATTTTTGCGCATAAACCGGCACGCGCCGGGCCCGGTCCGGGAGGATTTTGCCCGGCACGCTGGGCAACCCCCCGAGCTCTGACGTATGGCCCGCTCATGATTCCTCGTTACCAATCGAAGCCCATCGCAAATATCTTCTCCGACGAATCACGGTACGGCTTGTGGCTGCGCATCGAGCTCGAGACAGCCAAGGCCACGGCCGAGGCCGGGCTCATTCCGCGTGCGCACGCGGAAGCCCTCAGCAGCAAGCTGCCGGCGCTGAACATCAAAGCGCTCACC
Organism: Myxococcota bacterium; assembly: GCA_044359465.1. Classification (GTDB taxonomy): domain Bacteria; phylum Myxococcota; class JADLHZ01; order JADLHZ01; family JADLHZ01; genus JADLHZ01. The sequence continues at coordinate 4,490 of JBIKMD010000158.1, read as the reverse complement.
GAACGAGCGCTGGTGCTCGAAGAGACACTCAAACACGATGTCATTGCCTTCCTCGCTGCATGCGAAGAGCATTTGGGCGAAGAAGCCGCCTCCTTGCACTACGGCCTCACCTCGTCGGACGTGGTGGACACCACCCTTGGTTGCCAGCTCCGTGATGCAACGACTGAAGCCATCACGCGCATGGACGCCTTACTTTCGGCGCTCCGCCGCCGCATCGACGAACATAAATACACGGAGATGGTCGGCCGTAGTCACGGAATGCACGGGGAGCCCACCACCTTCGGCATTGTGCTGGCCGGGCACTTCGCGGAACTACAACGTCAGCGCAGGCGCATGCATACGGCCCTCGGCGAGATCCGTTTCGGCAAGCTCTCGGGCGCCGTCGGAACCTTTGCCCATCTGTCACCGCAAATTGAAGCGAGTGTCATGCGTGCAATGGAGCTGGAGCCTGAGCCGCTCGCAACGCAAGTCGTGCCTCGCGACCGGCATGCAACGCTGTTCACGACAATCGCCGGCGTTGGCGCAAGCATTGAGAGGCTGGCCACCAACATTCGGCATTGGCAGCGCAGCGAGCTGCAAGAAGCAGAAGAGCCGTTTACCGCAGGACAGCGCGGCTCCTCTGCCATGCCGCACAAACGTAATCCGATCGGCAGCGAGAATTTGTGCGGCGCAGCACGCATGCTTCGCGGCTACGCTATTGCGGCGCTCGAAGACGTCGCGCTGTGGCACGAGCGTGACATTTCACACTCATCGGTCGAACGGGTGATCGCCCCAGATGCGTTTCACTTACTCTGTTATGCCCTCGAACGTTTGACCAAGATCATCACGGGTCTCGCGGTCTACCCAGACAACATGAAGAAGAATTTGCAGATGACACACGGCCTGGTGGCGTCACAAACCGTTTTGCTGGCGCTGGTTCGCGCGGGTGTACCGCGTCAAAAAGCGTACGGAATCGTGCAAAAGAGCGCCATGACTGCCTGGGAGCAAAAGAAGGACTTCCTCACGCTCTGTGAGCAAGATCCCGAGCTGCGTGAAGTGATGGCTGATCCCGCAAGCTTGCGAGACAAAGCGAAGGTGGCAAAAGACCTAGCAGACACGCTCATCGCGCGCGCGCTGGCATAAACGGGTTACTTGGGACCTCGATAGAGCGTCGCCGGAGCGTCAGACTTGTTGCGTTCGAGCCAATAGATGTTGCTGTCGTCGTTCAGCGCTGTCAGCACGATTCTCCGATCGCAGCTCACGTTGACGGGCGTCGCGCCACTCGTGGTGGTGATACGTTGAATGGGCCATGACTTGGTCTGACCAGCCGAGAAAATCTGATACACCTTGTCGCCTTCGATACTGCTAATACGGCCGATATAAGGCGGCGTCGGTTCTAGCGTCCGCTCATCCCGAATCACCACAGGATTCTGCGCGTTCAAATCATACTTTGTGAGCTCGAAGGCGCCCTGACAATAGATCCCCGAGCTATGAAAAAACGGCGTCAAGCACTTGGCATCGTCGTCCACGCCATCGCCGTTGGCATCAGGCGTGAGACGCACATCTGCAGAAGACCCGTCGGCCGGCACACGATAGAGCGAGCCGAAACCTTGTTTGCTCTGAAAGTAGATCGTGTCGCCCAAGCGCGTCGTGTTGCTCATACCGATCTTGTTTTTGGTCGTCAGCACCTGCTGCGCGCCGCCAGCGCGTGTGATGCGAATGATCTGCTCCGATTCAACGTTCGTCGCGATCACTTTGGACAACGCTTGGATGTAGAGATGGGTCGCATCTGCGGCGACCAAGCGCGTGAGCAGCGGGTTCCAAGCGGTGCCAGCAGGCGCCTCGGCAACCAAGGTGGCCGGAGCCCCCGCCGCAGCCACCGAAAGAATCTGCGTGCCAGAGGTGGACCCTCCGGTCGTCGTTTGCATCACGAAAACCTCTGTCCCCACGACGCTAAAGTCGATGAGAGAGACTCCAGTTGGCTCGTAGTACTTTCCGGTAGGCCCGGTGGTGCCTTTAGGTGCAAATACGAGTTGACCGGTCTTTCCAAAACCCACAGTTGGACCCGCCGAAGGATCGAGCCACAGGAGTTTGTCGCCGAGAAACTCGAGCTGATACGCAGGCGTCGAGGTGAGGAACAACGAGTCATTCCCGACTTCTATTCCGCTGGCGAGCGCCACAGCTGGGATCGCACAAGACGCCGGATCCGAGTTGGTAGGGCCACCGGTGGGCGCGCCGCAAGCGGAGAGAACCAAGCAGAGGAAAAGGAACTTAGTCTTCATAGGTCGTCCATACACAGGAGACCGCGGCCTGCCTATTCCCGCCACACGCATTTGTCCGCTTCACTCGAAGCCTAATTCTGAGCCAAGCGCAGCAGCGCGCGTTGACCCTTCTCTGCTCGCAGCGACAACGCGTGCGTGCCCACTGGCACTTCCACACGCATGGTCTCGTGTTCACCTATGATCAAGGCACTCATGACGGCCTTACCGTTGCGTTCGACGAGCAGTCTTGTTCCTGCGTCCTCTTCACCAGCCACCACATCGCGGCGCACCTCGAAGGTGATCACGCGCGGCCCCTCGGCACGCAGCAAGACCGGAGCAGCACTCGTCACTTCCCAATCCTCGCCCACCAGCTTTGGCTTGTTGGTGACGCGCACCACGGAACCGATAGGAGTCACCGCGGGCAGCTCAGGCTGAAAGCCGGGCGCCTGCACCGAGCAATTCACTGCGCCAATCACCCCGGCCGCGGACCATGAAAGCAGCTCGATCACATGCGACCCTTTTGAAAGCTCAATCGTCGCAACGCCCACGCTTGCCATGATCAAATTGATGGTCTCTTGTGACTCCGCGCTCTTCATTTCTAGGCGTGCGCCGCGCGGGTCATCACGCCTCGCCGTACACGCAAAGGCAGCGGGGCCGCGCACTTTGATCTCTGTGCCCTTCTCCAGGTCAGCAAGCGCAAAGGCGACTTTCTGCCCCTTGCTCAGCTCGTTCGTGCGCTTGCGAGGGAGGTTTCTTGCATGCGCCGCACTCGCCAGCAGCAACAGCAGCGCGTACACGCACGCCTTACTCGTAGATCGAGGCATAGACTCCTGCAGTGTCCTCGCATCCGACGACCACGAGTGGCGGCGCGTCTGTGCCGAGCTTGGTCACAACGGATAACGCGCGAGGGGGTGCACTAGGCGCAAAGGCTTCCGCTGCGGGGGCCAGGTCCGAATCGATTCGAAACACGGCCGAATCAGAAAGCGCGAAAGTGATCGCGCGCATGGTGTCTGTCGCAACAGCACCAAAGCTCAGCGAGGCAGTAGCGCCGCCCTCATCGATCCGAGTGGCATCAGCGGTAGCGAGCGGCAAGCGAAACAAACCCAAATCGGTCGCAAACCAAAGTGCACCGTCCTGCGCTTTTGCTGTTTGCCGCACGGACCTGTTGAACGTGCCACCCACTCGCGCTTGGGCGCCGCCGAGCACACGTGAGAACACACCCACATCCGTGTTCAGGTAGAGCGTGTCACCAATGGCATCGAGTCGTTGCAAGGTGATCGTCGTACTGCTTGGAAACGGGGGCGTGAGCAGCGGAACATCTGTGTAAATGGACGCATTCTGTGTTCGTAGGAAGAGCTGCGTCGTATCCGCGACCAAGAGCGCACGCGTGGAGTACGCGTACGCCAGAGCACTCGCCGCAACGGACGTTTGTACGGCGAGCGTTCCAGTCACATCCGCGAACGAATCGCCGCCGTCCTGCGACTCGAAGAGATGCGCGGTCGTGAGCGCATTGGAGCTCACCAGCAAGCGGGATGGCGTGCGATCGCTGTCGACGGTCATCGCCACCGGCGTTTCGCCATCACCGAGGCTGAGCGGGCGCCAATGTTCGCCAAAATCGTCTGAGCGATAAAGCCCTTTATTGCCAAGCGCGAATAAGCGGTCGCGCGCCGAGTCGTGCACAATAGAACGCACGCTGTAAGCCGGCAAAGCAGCGCCCAGTGGGGTGACAGATGAAAGCGTGGCGCTCACCTGTAAGATGCCGCGTTTTTGAACTGCCGCGTGCAAACCATCAGCCACGAACAAGTGGTGCAGCCGCTCGCCATCCGTTGCGGGCTGCGCATCAACCAGTGACCACATCGCGGCATCGGTGAGCTTAGAGAAGAGCCGCGAGCGATGAACAGGTGTTGGTGAGCCGACTTGATCGTCAACAACGACAAAGACTCGGGCTGGTGTGCTACTCGAATCCACTGCAAGCGAGGTGCATGGCAGCGCAGGCAAACCCGCCGAAAATTGCTGCCACGATCCACCAGCTCCGAGCACGCGTCGCCAGACGCCTGCGGCGCTAGTGGCGGCATACAAGGTTCGTACAGAACCTTCGATCGCAACAGCAAGCGCCAGGGTCTCTTCGCTCAGCCCAGCTAAGGCCGTCCATGCCGTTGCCCCAACGTCCCGTGTGTACACACCTTTCTGCGTTGCGACGAACAACGTGTTCCCGTCGACGACGAAGTCATGCGCACCAGTTGGGCCGCT
>JBIKMD010000157.1:0-7368 GCA_044359465.1 Myxococcota bacterium | reverse complement strand
GCCTCCGATGCCAGCCGCGACGCCACCAGCGACCACGCTCGAAACCACGACCCAAAACCAAGCGCGTTCGTACACTGGGGTCTCTCTCTTGACTGTCGGCAGCGACGACACGGGGGCGGAAGCAACTTCCACCGCAGGCGAAACAATGACCACAGGTGCGGACGCCGCGGGCGTGACTCCGCTTTGATTCAACACGACATCGGCGCGATCAATCTTACCAGAGGTCAAGGTGACGCTCGTCGACATGGACTCATGTCCCGGCGCCTCGAGCGAGAGCCAATGTTCGCCTTCGATCAGTCCAGCCAGTGATCTTGGCGAACGTCCAACGTTCACTCCGTCGAGCCAGATCGTCGCGCCCGCTGGCTGGGTGGTCACTGTCAGCGTCGCGCTCGCTTTGCGTTGTAACTCGCGTTTCACGCGCGCAAAGCGCTCAATCACGTCCGGTGGGTACAGCTTCGGATTGGGGCCCAAATCCGGCGCGAACGCGATCGCACGGCGTAGCGCTTGGTCTGCCCGATCCTCTTTTCGCTGAGAGAGCCACATGGCGGCAATCTCTATCCAGCACTCCTGCACTTCACGCCGGTCGGGCAGCGCAGGGTGAGCGCTTTGAAACGCCGTGGCTGCTTGCTCAAAGTAACGGATGGCCTCGCTGACTTTGAGCTCAGTGGACGACGACCTCGCACGGGCCAATGCCTGCCGCGCCTGCACGATATTCGCCTCGGGATGGGTCGCAGCGAGCACGACGAAGATCACGCCAAACATATGGGTTTAATGTGACTGTCAGCCGTGAAGTACGCAACTATTCGCCCGTGTGTCTTCCCATGCGAGGAACCCTAGGGCCCCGCGCTTCACTCATTTCCCGATTGCTACGGAACCACAACAGGTTGGGCAAGCTTGATGACCTTTCCAGCTTGGTCTTTGACGGAGGTGACCGCTTGTCCCGACGAGACACCATTCGTCACGTTGGCGATGACAGGCACCGCCACCTTGATGCGCCGTTTAATCACCTGCCCTGACGCATCGGTCCATCTGATGAGAAACGTGAAGTCCTTTTCATTCTTCAATCCAATCGGAAAGGAAACCGTTCTGATGCTCTCGCCAGTGAGTCGCGTCATGGCGTGAGACAGGCCTTCGCATTGCACCACGACGTCGCTAACGTTCGGCTCCACCAGTTGCATGTTGAGTTGCGACGCCCGCAGACTGAGCGCGCCATTTGGCGCCTGCGAGAGCTCCCACCTCACGCTTGCGACCAGTTCGACCGCGCCGTCTTTGATGGGATGCCGACTCAGAATGATCTCTTTGTTTGTGTAATCTTCGCGAACCTGAGCGAAAGCGCCACCGACCTGCAGTCGCGCATGTGGGGCGAGCAGAGCGAAAACTTCCCGAAGCGATGTTTGTTCTGCGGCGGTCAATGCGCCAGAGGCTATGACTGCTTCCAGGTTCTGTAGATCGGCGAATGAGATTGTTGCGCTGTTGGCGTCGTCGTTCTGCACGAGTTGATAACGATCGGCCGCTTGTCTTTGAGGCTCACTGAGCGTGCTGAGCTGCAAACGGTCGGGGGTAACGAGCTCGTAGCTCATCGCCAAGGGCGACGGTGTCTGCAAGCTCGCGCTCGGTACAAGAAAGCTTTGGTGCGCGCGCGCCAGTGCTGCCTGCTCTCGCGGAAACAGATACGAGAGAGCGGGAGCGCTATCAAAAACATCGAGCTCGAAAAGAGAGGTTCTCCCATTTGCATCGCCGAGCGCGTCGGCGCGCCTGAGCACGCTCACAACATCGCTGTCTTTGGGGCCTGGAAGCCCGAGGGAGTCTTCGACCAGGTATTCACTTTGGGCATCGCGGTACGCGCTAGCAGGCAGATCTGAACCTTTTTTGATGTCAACCATCGTTGCTCCTTTGTTCGAGTAGCTCGGTTATCGCGTGCGCCTTGCTTGTGTTGCGAACATATTGCACATTCGATTAACAAATAATCGAACGCATCACTCGCTGTACGAGTACGGAGACGTGTTCCGCCTGGGCCCCTTCTAGGGATGCAGGGCATGAGCGCTCATTCACCATGCAAGGTGATGTCCGCATGCCCGAGGTCACCTAAGCTCTCTGAATGCGTGGCGCTGCCGTACTCTCCCTGGTTCTGTTTGCCTGTGGTAGGCAGTCGGAGCCGCTCCCACCACGCGTGCCTGAGCCCGACACAAGATTTCACGATGAAACCCCAGTAGCACCACAGGACCCAGTGGCCGCGCCGAGCACGGAGCTGACGCCCCAGGTTCCGGACGTAGGATCAGCGCAACCGCTAGCCCCAATCGACGGTCCCCCGCCCGAACCGACCGTAGACACACCTCCTCCCGCAGCAGGCCATCTGGCGGCAGTGATCGTCGGTTATGGTGGTCGCCGCGTGCGCGTGGATGAGCACGGTTCCTTTTCGGGTTTCGTCGAGATCGACGCAAACGGCGGCGATGACGCCAACTTGTTACGTGGTGTGACCTTTGGCGATGGGCTCTTCGTCGCTGTCGGAACGGCGACCTACACCTCTCCGAACGGGATCGACTGGCAGCGGCAAGCGAACACGCCCAATTGGTTGGGCAATGCGGCCTACGTCAATGGCGTGTTCGTCGCGGCGGGCGGTTATGGCCTCCGCGTCGTCTCAACAGATCGTGCACAGACGTGGACCGTTGTTTCCGGCGGAGGCGGCAGCATCGATTACCGCGATGTCGTGAGCAACGGTCAGGTGGCCGTCGCAGGCGGTGCAACAGGCAATGCGCCATCCGGCGAGTATGCGGGGTGTCCGTCCTACGCCGCCATGCTGACGTGGACCAGTGATGGAACGAACTGGACTCACGTGCAGCTCGGTCAGAGCAAGCCATGCGGGTCCACCGCGTACACAACAGTCACATCGCTCGCCCATGGCGCAGGCCACTTTGTTGGCGCTGGTTATGGAGGCGCTGTTTTCACCTCGGTCGACGGCAAGGCGTGGAACGAACAGACGCTCGCGGGATCTGGCCAGCCCACTGTGTCGTTTGGCAGCGGCCAATTTTGGCTGAGCTACGCCGGAGGACAAAGTTACACATCTGCTGATGGCACCACCTGGCAAAACGCGGGCCCTTCTACGATTCCGGTGGTTGGTTTTGCGGGCGGATTCATTGGTCTCGTACGTGAGTCGACGCAGATTTACTTCTCAGCGAACCCTTCCGCTTGGGGGCCAGTGGCATTTCAGCCAACGACCGGCAGCTCGGGTTTCCTGCGCGCAGCAGTAGGCATTGTTCCTTGAACACGGAGGTTATCATGCGACTAGCGCTTTTATGCGTCTGTTTGTGCGCGTGCGAAGGAACGTTGAACCTTCCACATGCCAGCGGCCAGCTTTCGCGAACAGCAAGAAGCGCTCTTCCCGCTGACGTTCCAAAACAAGATGCGAGCGGCCGTTATGTCTGTGATGACCGACTTTACGCCGGCACGGCGCAGATGCGCCGTATCACCAAGTCGCAATACGAGCATGCCATTCGCGACATGTTTGATGGCGTGCTGCAGCCGAGTGCTCAGTTTCCGAGTGTTGGCGGAAGCAAGTCAATGACGGGCTTCAGCACCGAGCCTAGCCTGTCATTGCTCGGAGCGCAAAGCGTGGAAGAAATTCTCTACGCCGCCGAAGACGTGGCACTTGCGGTGACTGATCACCTGCAAACCCTTCTGCCTTGCGCGCAAAACAACCCGAACCGCGACTGCGCGGCAGCGTTCGTCAGCACCTATGGTCGGCGCGGATTTCGCCGAAGTCTGTCTGCTGACGAACAGAACGCGCTGCTCACCACCTTCGACGCCGTGCGCGGTGATGGGGGCGACTTTGTTGAAGCGCTCGCCGCGCTCACCACGCAGCTCCTCGCCTCGCCGCAATTCGTGCTGGTGGTGGAAGGCGCGGGCAACGAAGGCCGCACCTTGACGGGCGACGAGCTAGCAACACGCCTCGGCTTTGCTCTGTGGGACTCGATTCCCGATGAAGCGCTGCTGGCTGCTGCCCCCTCACTCACCGATCGCACAACGCTCACCGCCGAGGTCACGCGCATGCTCGACTCGCCGAAGGCGAATACCGCGATCGTACGCTTCTTTCGTGAGTGGACGGGAGCTGCCAAGCTGCCAGTGGGACAAAAAGACCCGGCGTTATTCCCGTACATTGATGAGGCGTACGCAACGACATTCGATGCCACCTTCGATGCGTTCTTGATCGATGCGTTTCGCCAGGGACGCACCGTTTCGACCTTGCTTGGTGGCGCGAACGGTCTGATGACGCAGCCAGCGCTACTTGCTTCGCTCGCGCACTCAGCTGAGCCCTCTTACGTGTATCGTGGTCGCTTCGTTCGCACGCGGCTGCTGTGCAACACGCTGGGATCTCCGCCACCGAACGCCATGGTAGAGGTGAGCTCGCTGCCGCCCAATCCAACGAGCAAGGAAGTGTCAGCCAATGTGAGAGCCCGGGCAGCCTGCACGGGTTGCCATTCGCTGATGGATCCTGCGGGCCTCGCCTTTGAAGGCTACGATGCCATGGGTCAGCCGCGTACGACTTACCGCAGCGGCAAGTCGATCGATACCTCCGGGTCATTGCCGAATGTGGGTGGGCGAGACATCGTCTTCAATGATCCCGCAGAGCTCATGCAGCAGCTGGCAGAAGAGCCCACAGTGCTAACGTGCTTTTCCAAACAAGTGTTTCGCTTTGTTGCCTCTCGGCTCGAACAGGAAACAGACGCGTGCGCGATCCAAGCAGTTGGTGATGTGCTCACCGCATCGAACGGCTCAATGCCTGATGCCTTGGTCGCCATGCTGACTAGTGATGCATTCACGGCACGGAGGGATGAATGAGCTTCGACAAACGCTTCGACCGACGTCGCTTTCTCCAAGGCGCCGCTGGCGCTACACTGGCCATTCCATTTCTGCCGAGCGTCGCGCCGAGAGAGGCACGCGCCGCCGCGGCTGTGGCACCCACACGGTTGCTCGTCTTTTGGCATCCGCACGGAAGAGTGGTTGGGGAAAACCACACTGAAGACGTGTGGTCACCAAGGAAAGACACAGGTCCCCTGCCTGCAGATCTAGGCACGCTGCTGCGTCACTTGAATCCAATCAAGGATGAGATCGTCACCATCGACCACATAGACAACCGAGTGAGGCATGGCACCAACTATACTGATGCGCACACCGGCGCGTCGGTCACTAACCTCACCTGCCGTCCGTTCAATACGGCATGCGGAGGGGCATTTGGCCCCAGCTTTGATTTTGTCGCCGGGCAGAACCTCAAACCACCGGGCAGCTCGATGTGGGAATCGGTGGTCATCCCGGGCCAGATCGACGGCAACCAAACCTACGAGAACTACATTTTCCAAAGCGCCGGAGGCAGCCCTGCGCGCTTCACTTCGCCCCACCCCAAAGACACCATGTCGGCACTATTCGCAGGTGTGACGCCGCCGCAGACACCCATGCTGACGTTGCGCGAGCGCCTCCAAAAAAGACGTACGAGCGTCCTTGATGGCGTGCTGAGCAACTTCAACGGTGTGCGTGACCGCGCCAATGCAGCCGACAAACAGCGGCTCGATGAACACGCAACGCTCATTCGCGAGGTTGAGCAGCGCTTTTCCCAAGGGGCGACTGCGACTCCTGCACCCGGCTGTGCCCCGCCCGACGCCGCAACGATCCCTCCGTATATGCAGGGAGGCTTATCGACTTATTCACGCGGGCAACAAGACGGGATCACGGCGCCCTTGCAGCTGGACAACATCGTGCAAGCGTTCTTGTGTGATGTCACCCGCGTGGCCGCAATTCGTTTCTGGTTGACTGACTCTCCCGTCTTCCGCTCCGAGCTGCCCGTCTCGCCCTTTTTCTCCGCCAACTGGCACGATGCAGTGCACGGGCCGAGCCCCCACCTCGACTCTGTCATCACTGCGTTTGGCTTCTACGCACGCATGTTCACGCTGCTCATTCAAAAGCTCGCCGCTGCCGTGGATGTCGATGGCTCACGCGTGCTCGACAACACCCTGGTGGTGTGGACGAGTGACCTTGGCTACGGCGCCACCCACTATACCTATGATGTGCCCATAGTGATGGCCGGCCTCAAACGGGCTTTTCCAAAGGGTCAAGGACGCCATGTCGCCGGCGAACCTCGTTCACTCGGAGACCTCTACGCACACGTGCTCACGATGCTCGGTGCCAGCACTGCTTCGACATTCGGCGCCGTCGGAAGAATTGGCGATCTGCAGTGTGCGACGAACAATGTGGACAGTCTCAATACCTGGGCAGGCCGTCCAAATGGAACGTTCTGGGATACGCCACTCCATTCAGGGCGATTGGACCTGTAGTCATAAAATTATCCAATCGTATAACTACACGGGTATGAGTGATATGGTCAAAATCGAACGTTCGCCACAACACCAAGCCACCCCTGTTGCGGATGTGCTTCCCGCCGAGCTTGCAGCCCCCATTCCCGAGGAGTTGCTTCCATTTGCGAACGGGGTGCCGGCTGCTAACGCACCGCAGAAACTAGACGACCGCTGCGAGCAACCCACTGGGAGCGCACGCCCATTGAGTCCGTCGCCGCGCGCCGCCTTGGCTGCACCAGCAGAAGAGAACGCGACGCCTGTTCATGGCGAACGCGAGGTCCTCATGGCTGGGCTAGAGCGTCTCCTGCCAACAGCGCCGCCTAGCGCAGCACCCAGTGAAGCGTTCGTGATCACAGTTCCTTCGCTCACCGTGCCGCAGCCGCTACCGCCCATCGATACCTGCCTGGCGCTCTCACTCATTGGGCAATTCCCAGCCCTGGAGAACCAGCTCGAAGCAGAGACTGAGATTGTCCGTGACGCCTATGAGCACACGGCTGAACGCATTGCAGCGACCTGCCTTCAATCGCTGCCACCCACCGCACACAGCGTCATTGTAGAGCTGTCGCAAACGCTTGCGACCAAGTGGCCCGCGCACGATCTGTTTGCTCCAAACCAAAAACACGCAAGGCTCGAGCTGCAAAAGAAACTGCCGCCCAAAATCGCCGCGATCCTCGAGCTCGGATCGAACGGTGCAACTCACGCCCGAAGTGACGTGGTCCTGCCAAGCCCAACGCTAGTCGCGCTCGAGACTGCCGCGCGGCAAATTGCCAGCGTTCCCGAAGCGAGCATCGAGGCCCTCGTGGCCATCGTCATGTTCGAAACAAGTCGGTCTGCGCGTGAAGGCGTTGGCGCGCTGCTCACCGAAGTGAAGCAGAACAACGAAAAGAAAAAAGTCATGCGCGAGTTCATTTCTGCCGGAAAAAAACGGCGAGCCGACTTGGAGAAAGCGCTCCACGATCGCTACACGGAACGCTGCGCGGCCCCGCTGCCAATGTACATCGACTCGTCACAGGTCTCGTTCGAA
>JBIKMD010000156.1:0-7403 GCA_044359465.1 Myxococcota bacterium | reverse complement strand
TCCACGAAGCTGCGGCACTTGGTGCAGCTCTCAAGGTGACGCAAATACGGAGCGGCATCGCTCTCCTGCAGCTCACCATCGAGGTACATGGGCCAGTACGGCATCAGCTCTTTGCAATTCAAAACGACTGGCTCAGTCATACGCCACCACTGGCTTTCTGGCGTTTGATCTCGACCACATTGCTCGGACGATCTTCATGATCTGGTTTAATGATACCTTGCTCGACGGCATACTCGAAGAGCGATTGTTTGAGCTTCTGTCTGCCACGAAACAGCCGGCTCATGACAGTGCCCACAGGGCAGCCCACGATGTCGGCGATTTCCTTGTATGACATTTCATACACATCTGCGAACATCACAACGGTGCGGTAGTCCTCCGGCAGTTCCTCGAGGGCGGTGAGCACTTCCGCCGAGACGAGTCGGCTCAAATAGTCTTCTTCTGGGTGTGCCAGCGCATAGAGTGCGTCGTCCGAGACGACTGCGTCTTGCAGCGAGTTCTTCTCGATGTCTGCGAGCAACTCCTTCTCGCGGCCGCGGCGCCGGTACCGGTTGATGAAGGTGTTGTAGAGAATCCGAAAGAGCCACGCCTTTAGGTTGGTGCCGGGCTCATAGCGATCCTCGAAACGGAAGGCCCGCGCGTAGGTGTCTTGCACGAGATCTTCGGCATCACGGGCATTTTTGGTGAGTCGCAGCGCTGCGCCGTAGAGGACGTCGAGGTGGTTTGACGCATCCCGCCGAAGCTCAGCTTCTTGCTGTTTCTTCTCGGAATTAAAGAGCTTTTCGAACATCGTTCCCGCTTCCCGGCCTTAGTGTAGCCAGTGTGAGAACACCTGGGGAGGGGGGATTATTTCAGAACAGCTTGTCGCAGTAGGAATAGCCGTAGCTGGTTGCCAAAAGATTGCCACACCAGCCTGCCGGCGGAGCGTCTCCACCTGGCCCGGTGACTGGGATGCAGAACTGATTCGGGTCAGAACAAGGTACAACAACTTGGACGCAACGTTCTTTGCATGAACCTTCGTGGCAAACATAGTCCGACGAAGAAAACGCCTGACAGCTCGGCGAACAATCTGTATCAGTTGAGCACGATATTCCTACCGGATTCGCAGAGCAGGTGTGGGCTGTTGCGGTTTTGATGCAACGCATGCCCGCTCCACCGCAGTCGTTGTCATCCTTGCATCCAGGAACGCAGGTCGTAGGCGAACCCGGCACTTGTGCCGGTTGACACCAAAACTGAGCCGGACAGTCGTTGTCCGTCGAACAAGTCTTGGTCGTGTTAGCTTTGCAAGTACCGTTATCGCAGAACTCGTCTGCCTTGCAGGTGGTTGCTTGGTTTGCGGTGGTACAGACCGGAGTGCTGGCTTTTGGCTGGCACTTGTTTGCAACGCAGTCGCATTTGTCGGTCTTGCAGGTCGCAACACTGTTGCAGTCATTGGCGTTCATGCAGGCGTTGTTCGACTGCTGTTTGACACAGGCGCCCTGGAAGCAACCGTAGCCCGATGGACAAACGTCTTTTCCAAGTGGCGCGCAACGTGGCGTTTTGCATTCACCGTCGTCACTGCAGATCTTGCCGGCGTCGCAATCGAGGTCTTCTTCGCATTCGACTTCCTTGGTGCCACAGAACATCTTCTCGTCAGTGTCGATGCAAGTGAGCTTGCCTTCGCAATCGCTGTCGTCCGCACAGGTGGGCGCGCACTTTGAAGCCTTCTCATCGCAAACTTCGCCGGTGATGCAATCTTCATCTGCGTCGCATGTGTTGCCTGCAACCGCTGTCGATTGTGGTTTGTCCTTGGACCCAGGGTCCTTCACGTCGGCTTTGACGGCAGCCCCACATGAAAGGAGAAATGCGACAGGTAGGCACTTTGCAAGCGATGTGGTCTTCATCATACGGTGTGTGGATTTGCTTTCGAAAACCATAAAAGTCAACAAAATCTTTAAGCGCTTAGTGCTGGGAACGTCCCAAAATCGGACAGGACGTTCTTTGTTGACGGGTCAACTTCAAAGCAGTTGTAGGGTTGTTCGATGCGCGCCCTAGTGATTGCCATCTTCTTTCCTGCCTGCGTGCTTGGCGGAACCACGAGAGTTTTGAACGACACGACTGACCGACAAGGCGAACCAACCACCGTGTGGCTTTCGCGCGAAATCGCGCTGGGACAAGTTGGCCGCGCCATAGAGCCAATCACAGTGACTTCAAAGCCAGCACAGACAGCGCTCGTCATTGAACCTGCGCTGCCACCTGGCCTCTCCTTCGAAGCAGAAACAGGCATCATCGCCGGGACGCCGCTGGCCGAACATCCCACGACCGTCCACCGCATTGGCGGACGCGTGCTCACCCTCACGGTCGCGAATATAGAAACGAACGCGAAGAACCAAATACTCGTTGTGGGTAGCGCGATGTCACCGGTGGTTGTCACCGTCACCCAAGCAACCCCCAGAAGCTTCGAACTAAACCCTTCGCTACCTGCGGGGCTCTCATTCGAGACGAGTAGCGGTACAATTTCCGGCACACCTAGCGCCGCCTTTACGCAAACTGATTTCGCCGTTCGAGCACTGTGTGACGCGGGGATACTTGCAACAACGATAAGCTTGCGCGCCGTTCAACCAGTCACGCTCAATGCTGAGTCGATCACGATGACGGTTGGGTCCCCAGACACTTTCCGTTTCAGCGCGACATTCGGTGAACCACCGTTTATCTTCGAACTGCTATCTGGACCGGGCAGCATCGACTCGAGCACGGGTGTGTTCACTGCGGGCGCAACACCCGGGACCGCGACGGTTCGCGTCACCGATTCGCTCTCCAATATTGCGCTTGCAACCGTTTCTCAGGGTCGCGTCATCACGAATGGGCCAGTTCTCGCCCTGGCGAGCAGCGGGGATGATGTCTACGTAGGCGGCGAATTTTCACGCGCGTTCCCACATGCGCTGCCGCATGTGGGCGCATTCGATGATTCAACTGGCAAGCTGGATCAAACGTTCGACGTTGGCCTGGGGTTTGACAACGCGCCGGCGCAAATCGAGTCATTCCAAGACGCGTTGATCATTCGCGGGAGCTTCAGCACTTACAGAGGCCAACCAGCGAAAGGGCTTGCAAAGATCAACAAACGCACAGGTGTGCTCGACACCACATTTGCAGTGGGGGAAGGCTTCGACGGCGCGACTAGCGGTCTTGTTATCGAGGGTTCCCAACTCTGGGTCTCTGGCAGCTTCTCACACTATGACGGCATTGAAGTTGGCCCTATCGTGAAACTGAGTGCTTACGATGCGTCGATTATCCCAGAGTTCGTCGCGCCGAACTTCGCAGGCAGCGGCGCTCAGGTCACAGGGCTCGCGAAGGCGGGCGATGATATTTTCGCCACAGGGCAATTCGACTCCGTTGGTGGGGAAGAGCACAAGTGCGTCGTGGCAATCAACGCTGTCACGGGCGCAGTTCGTTCGGAGTTTTCGCCGCAAATCGTCGGAATATTACCGAGCCAGTATCCCGTGCGCTGCTTCACACCAACCACAGATGGCCAGTCGGTCTATCTCGTCGGAGGCGTGTCCTCCATCAATGGTACCCAAGCTGGGAGTATTCTAAAAGTAGACCGCCAACTAGGCGAACCCGACGCAGGTTTCATGTCGAACACGTTGGTCACTTCTGCCGAGGGCTACGTCGTGCGCTTCGTTCCCAACGAAGGCTTGTTCGTACTTGGTATTTTCAGCGGATATAACGGTGAGAGCGTGCGTCCGCCCATCAAAATTGACAGAGTCAGTGGCGCTCGCGACGTCACCTTCAATCTCCCAACTGAATTGGAGGGCGTGAATGCCAACGACGTCCTGTTCACAAGCGATGCCTACTACATCGTGGGAAGCCGACTCCAACTAGTGGCGCCCATTGGTTTTGGCGCGTACGCAGCTAAGGTCAATCGTGGAACAGGAACGGTCGCATGGGCGATCGACAATCAATTCACGCCGGGCGCCGCGCTAGTGTCAGCGTACCAGGAAGACGGCCGTCTTTTCTTGATTGGGTCATTTAGGCACCACGGAGGCGTAGCAGCCCGCAGCCTGGCAAAATTCAGCCTTTCCGACGGACGACTCGATACAACGTTCACAAACAATGCGACCTTGCAGGGCACGAAGGTGATTGTCCGTTCCCTTGCGCTTCGTGACGATGAGCTTTGGGTGGGTGGGCAATTCGATGCTTACCAAACGTTTCAAACGCAAAGTTTTCTGAAGATTGATCGCCACACCGCTAACAAGGACCACGCGTTTCACGTCAACGCCTATCTAAACGGCACTTCAATTGTGCGCACGCTCAAATACTCAAACGGCGCAATCTACGTGTCCGTTGGCCCCTCACCCAGCGACTTCAGTAGTTCCACCCTCGCAAAGTGGGACGCGACCACTGGCGTGCCGGATACGACATTCTCGACCAATGTAAGTTGTAACGGAGCGCTCGACGCTATCACGGCATGGGGGGACACCATGTTCATCGGCGGCGACTTTGGAATCTGCAATGGTACGGCTGCAAGCCGCATCGCGCGAATTTCATCGATCGACGGGAGCGCCAGCGCGATCTTTTCTCAAGGATTCAACGGGAGAGTCACATCACTTGCGGCCAGCGGGACCGAACTTTATGTCGGTGGCACGTTTACAGACTACAGAGGAACAAACGTCAACCGAATCGCTAGTCTGCAGCACAACGGAACGCTTCAGTCGGCGGCCGGCTCCGGCGTCGATGACACGGTCAATACACTCGAATACGACACGTTCTTCTGCGCGGGCGGTGCATTCAAGAACTACAACTCACTTCAGCGAAAGCATCTCTTTTGCGGCGTTCAATCCACACTAGCCCCTACGGATCCTGTCACCGCACTCAACGGCAATCCGCGCGGTATGCTGCTTGGAGGCACCCGTATGAACCTAGACGGCCGTGTTGGTTACGGGGTGGCACTCGTAGACGTGACCACCGGCAAGAGCCTCTAATCGAGCGCCCACCGGCGTGCGCAAACCCTAGCAACCTTTGGCGCCGCTTGCCGATGATTCGGGCTCAATGCAGAGCGCGAGCCTTCACGGAATTAGCAGCAGTTTTTGGCCGAAGTTCGAGACGCCAGAGGGCGATGCAGCCCCGCAACTCGCGACGAAGGTTGAACATTTGCGCGACAACGGACGTGCTTTTGATGCGCGGCTCGAGCTCATTGCGAGCGCCAAAAAGAACATCGCTTGCACGCTCTACCACATGGAAGCCGACGAGACGTCGCTGCGCTTCGTCGATGCACTGATTGCCGCCTCAAAACGCGGCGTGTTCGTGGCGCTATCGCTCGACTTTCTGGCGGAAACTGGCACTTTGCTCGCGGCCAAAGGCGCGATGGCGCACAAGCTCGAGGCCAAACTGCGCGAGTTGTCGTCAACGGGGTCGTTCGTCTCTTGGTTCGGCACGCCCACGGAACAACTGAAACTGTTTGGCCAAGGCAACCACTATAAGTCACTCGTCGCAGACGGTGAGCGCGCGATCATTGGTGGTCGCAATATGGGCGAGTCCTACTTCAAAACGTGGACCGATTTTGATGCCCTGCTCGAAGGGCCTATCGTCACCTCGGTCGCCAAGAGGGCGCTCGAAGTGCTCGAGCGCAGCAATCCCAACAACCGCTTTTCAAAAATGGGCGATCGCACGGTGCAACGCGCAGCGTACAATACAACGCTCGACTTGATTCGCGAGTCTGTCGATAAAGCCGAGCCTCGCATGCGCGCGGCAGCGCAAGCGCGCGTCGACGCCGGTGAGACCCTGCCACGCTTTCAACTCGTGTTTCACGACCCCATACAAGCACCTGGCGCGGCCAACCCAGTGACCGATGCGCTCGTGGACACGTTCCGGGCCGCAAAAAGCGAAGTGCTCGCAACCAGCAACTACGTCAATCCAGTGGCACCCATTCGCGAAGCCGCGGTGGAAGCGTCTCTACGCGGCGTCCAAACGCTGTTCACATCGACGAGCGAGGAAGCCTCGCGCACATCAGCCTTGCCCGCACTGAACGCTGCAATTGCGCTCGAAGCATTGTTCAGCGCCGGCGCGCGCGTGTGCGAAACGAATCGCCAAGAGCACGGCAAAATGTACGTTGCAGATCGCAAACTCGCTGCGTTTGGCAGTTACAATCTGGAGCACCCTGCCCACGATCGCCTGGTAGAGGCGTTGCTGTTCACGGACGACAAAAAGACCGTGGACGTCCTACACGACGCGATCATGGACACTGCGGACAACCGGTCAAAGCCGTTCGAGCCAGACACCAAACAACGCGGTTTCTTTCAGAGAATCGGCCTCAGTCTACGCAAGTTCGCCGCGCGCCTGATTCTGCCCTTCGCTTAGTCGATTGACGCCATGCGCAGAGCGATCCATTCGTGGATGGCGTGGAGCTGCGGCCCTATCAACATGAAGCGCTAGCGGCGCTGCTCCGCTCATACCGCGAAGGGAAACGCCGCGTGCTGGTGTCCCTACCGACGGGCACCGGAAAAACCGTGGTGTTCGCGCACTTTCCGCTCGCGTTCAAAATGAAAAAGAAGCTGCTCATGCTCGCGCACCGCGAGGAGCTGCTCACCCAAGCAGAACAAAAATTTCGCGCGATCAACCCGAGCCTGAAGATCGCGATCGAACAAGCAGACAAGCACGCATCACCCGATGCACAAGTCGTCATTGCCTCTGTTCCGACGATCGGAAGAAGTGGGAGCGCGAGGCTGCAGGCGCTCACGCCTGACGCGTTCTCGATCATCGTGGTGGACGAAGCCCATCATGCCGTGGCCCAAAGTTATCGGACGATCTTCGACCACTTTGGCCTCTTCGCGCCCGACACCACAAAACTGCTCGTAGGTTTCACTGCGACGCCAAAACGTGCAGACAAGCTTGGCCTTGGCGAGGTCTTTCAAGACGTCAGCTTCGCGCGTGATCTGCGGCAGATGATCGCCGAACACTACTTGGCGCCGGTGACGGGCTGGCGGGTGGAATCCGGCACGTCTCTAGACGGCGTAAAAACGCGCGGCGGCGACTTCATTGAAAGTCAGCTTGCACGTGTGGTCGACACAGAAGCGCGCAACGAGCTCGTTGTGCGCGCGTTCCAAACCTTGGCGCCCAGCCGCAGAGGCATCGTGTTCTGCGTCAACGTGGAACATGCGCAAGCCATGCAGCGCGCGTTTGCGGAAGCGGGCGTCCGTGCAGCTGCGGTTTGGGGCGACATGAGCAAGTCAGATCGCCAGGCCGTGCTCGCAGATTTCTCATCAGGCGCGCTGCAAGTTGTGACCAACTGCAACTTGCTCACGGAAGGTTTCGACGAACCGCGCGTCGACTGCGTGGTGATGGCGAGACCGACAAAGTCCAAGCTGCTCTACACACAAATGGTAGGGCGCGGCACACGGTTACACGCGGACAAAGAAAACCTTCTGGTC
>JBIKMD010000155.1:0-7411 GCA_044359465.1 Myxococcota bacterium | reverse complement strand
GTCCACGCGCAAGAAGCTGTCGTCGATTCATGCAAGGTAGCGTACCACGTCAGCG
Source organism: Myxococcota bacterium (assembly GCA_044359465.1). Lineage (GTDB taxonomy): Bacteria > Myxococcota > JADLHZ01 > JADLHZ01 > JADLHZ01 > JADLHZ01. The sequence continues at coordinate 7,356 of JBIKMD010000155.1, read as the reverse complement.
GCCAGGTGAAAGCGCTTGGCGCGCGTGCTGGGTTGAAGCCGAACAACCGGCATGTTCACAGGCGCAGGCGCGGCCATCTCCCTTCTCCGCGTGTTTGGCGCAGGCCTCGCTACAATAAAATTTTCCATCTTTGGCAAAGGGCGCGTCTCGGCATGTACAAAGCTCATGAACGCATTTCATGGGTGTAATAACGGTCGCGGCTGCGCGTTAAGCAACGTGTATTTTGCCCACATTGACCCCGTGATGCGCTAGGCTGATTCGATGGGCACGTTCTCGACAACGGCGTTGCGGGTGCTGCTCATCGGGGTTGCGTCGGCCGGCTGCATAACCTTCGATCCCATCGAGAACAGCACTGTCGTTTCTCTCGCAGGCATCAGTGGTTCAACCGCGTCCACAGGAAGCACCGGCAACACGGGAAGCACCGGCGCAACGGGCTCGCTCGAGCCGTCGCAGCTCGCGCTAGGCACCGCGTGTTCGAGCGACAGCATGTGTTCGTCTAATCACTGTAGCGACGGTGTTTGCTGCAACGAGGCCTGCAACAGTGCGTGTGTGCGTTGCGATCTCGCGTCAGCGCCTGGCACCTGTCAGCTCAGCACCGCCAACCCCACTGGCGCACATCCGGCTTGCGCGGCGAGTGATCTGCTTTGCGCAGGTAGCTGCAGCGGCCGCAGCCGAGACTGCAGTTACCCGAACACGAGCGTGCGCTGCGGGGCAAGTTGTGACGGCCAGTGTACGGGTGCCGGGGCCTGCATTGGCGGCGCTGCCGGCGCTTGCCCGAACGGCTTTGCCTGCGGCAGCGGGAGCTGCAAAACGAGCTGCGTAGGCAACGCCGATTGCGCACCGAATTTCGAGTGTCTGACATCGGTCTGCACACGCATCGCAGAAGCCAATTGCCTAGATGGCACCGACAACAATGGTGATGGTCTCGTCGACTGCGCGGATCCCTCCTGCCTAGGTGATGAAGTCGAATGTGTTGCCGATCCCGGCGGCGGAGCCGAGCTTGGCTACCTCAGCGCGAGTGGTTGCGAGCCCGCCTACGCAGCGGCAACGAGCTTGCACCAAACACCAGGCCCACTCAGCGGAAACTGCACGAATGGCTGCTCCTGCACGGCACCCGCGTCACGAAAGAACTTACTCCTCTACCAGTATCCGTCGAGTAACGACTGCATCGCAGGGAGTGAAACCACGGACAACATTCCGGTGCGCAGCGACTGGCCGGTTGGCACCTGCGCGTGGTCGCTGTCTGCGGTGACCTGCGCCGGAACGTCTCCAAACGGTGTACGTCCATCCACCGTTGCAATCATAGAGGGCAGCACAAGCCTGGTGTCTGCCTGCGGACCGTCGAACATTGGCGGAAGCGCCACGCCTCCAGCCGCGAGCTGGGGAACGACACAAAATTTTTGCGGCGCCGTGACCAAAACCAACACATGCGGTGCCGGACAGAGCTGCGTCGCCAAAACAGCAGAAAAGCATTGCCTTCGCTCTACCGGAAGCGTTGCATGCACGAGCGGCATTTACACCGCCGAGCAGCATTGGTTCGACGACTTCGGCGCAGACACGCGCATATGCTCCGCATGCAACACGCTAGGCTGCAGCGCGACGACAAAAACGCTGAGCAGCGTCACGTTCATGGGCGCAGGCGCTGCCCCGTCCCTGGTCTGTAGCGTCGGCGGTGCAGGTCCCTCGCCTCTGTCAAACGTGACGGGCATTCGCTGGCCCACGCATGGCAACGCTTGCAACGGACACGCGCTCCCCGCGTGCTCGGATTTCAACTGTTACAACCACTACTGCTCGCTGAGCCTAGCCTCTGTGTCTTGGACGGGCGGAAGCTGCACTGTGTTGGCCGCACCTGTCATCACCGGCGGCACCATAGCCGGGAGCGGACCGTCTACGACGTGCTGCGAACCCTGAGCTAAGCGAGACCCGTCAGCTCGCCGCTCCCAAACTTGGGATCACCATAAGAGGTGCCGCTTCCGCCAAAGCCAAGGTAGATCGACAGCAACAAGTCATTGTGGTCGCGGTTGTTGAAACGCACATAACGGTTGGTGCGCCAACCAAGAGCGTGACCACCAAATACAAAAGGCATGTCGATATGCGAGTGCGTGTTGCCGCGTGACAGCTCACTCCCCCACATGAGCAAGCTGTTATCGAGCACGCTCGAGCCATCGCCCTCAATCGCTCCATTTAGACGCGACAGCATCTGCACGAAGCGTTCGGCCTGCCAGGCGTCACGCGCGCGAAGTCCGGCACGATTCGGATCGTTGTCACTGAGGTGCGACAAGTCATGAATCTTAGATGCCACACCGATGAAGGGCATAGACGTTTTGTCCTGCGCGTCCGCAAACACAATCGTGATCACGCGCGTCAGGTCGCAGCGCAGCGCTAACGCAGCGAGCTCGAGCTGCAGGTGCGCCATCTCGGGCATGGCGTCTGCGGATTCTGGATCGTCCGTGAGTATAGGTTCGCCGCTCGCGGTGCAGCCTTCGTAGTTGCGCGCAGGCCCATTCACGGGACCCGAGCCGCCTTGTGTGCCAGTTCCGCCCGTGGGCCCAGTGCTACCCGTCGTGCCAGACGGCGCACTCGGTGGTGAGCTTGGCACGGTCGTGTCGGGCAGATACGCCAAGCGTTTCTCCAAATCGCGCACCATGGCCAAGTGCTCATCCAGCTTGCGCACGTCCTCCATACTGGCGCGCGTTTTCATGGATCCGATTTGCGACACGACGGAATCGAGCACCGATTTGCGCCGCAGGACATGCGTTGGCGTTTCTGCGCGGCCAGGCGTGAAGAACAACGAGCGGTAGGTTTGCCGCGGATCAATTTCAGGAATGTTCGGCGCATTGTTTCCGCGATAGCTGACGACGCCGCTGACATCCCGCACGCGTGTGTTCACCCCAAGCTGCAGGCTGCCAATGGGGGTGGTCATCCCGATCAAACCCATGATCGATTGATCGAGCGAGATCCCGCGGGCGTAACCACCCGAGGTCCCATCATTACCAACGAAGGACCCAGTGTTGAGGCCGTGCCCGGTGAGAAGCGCTCCCGCGCCGCGTTGGTGTTGCTCGCCAGGAAGCGTGGGAGAGGTCCAGCCGGTGGGCGCTTCATAAGCGGCCCGCATGTTGAGTCCGCCGGTCCACAACATGTGCTGACGCCAAGGCTCTAACGCGCTCATGTTCGAACCGAGCGTGAACGCATTCTCGGTACCTGTTGGCCAAAAAGAATTGGTGTCGACGCCATTGGGATGAAAGAAGAACACGAAACGTTTGGGAGGCGTCACGTTCGCGCGCGCAGCGCGAGGTAGCAACGACACGAGTGAAGGCAAGGCCACCACGGCGCCGCCCGCACCTCGCAAGAATTGCCTACGCGTAAATGCCCCTGGCTGCCTCATGGAATCACCGGCGTGCTGGCGTGCGCTTTGAAGGCATCGGATTTTGCGACTGCGCGAACCAGCGCATCAAAAGATCCGCCACCCGCCGCAAACTCGCGTTGCACAGAATAGAGGCTGCAGAGATCGCCAATGTCCAGAGAGCGACCTAGCATGAAGCGCATCCAATCTTGGGCAATACAGTCAGTCACTTGGCCGCTTTCAGCGAGCTTTCGACTGAGCTCGGCAACGCCGTTGATTTTGCCCTTCAACTTTTCGTCGTGCGGTTTGACGATCTCCCCGCTGGCGTCGACCGGCATCCCGTTTTCCTCGGTACGATAAAGGCCAATACCATCGTAGTTCTCGAACAAGAAACCCGCTGCGTCGATGCGCTCGTGACACGACGAACACCCTGCTTGCGAGTGCGTATCGAAACGCTCGCGTGTGGTCTTGGCAACAGACGGCTCCGGCGGAACCAGATTTGCGCCTGCAGGTGGCGGCCCCGGACTTTGGCAAAGCAGCTTCTTCAAAACGAAGACGCCGCGGAGCACCGGTGACGATTGGTTAGGCGAAGCGAAATGCGCAAGAAAGCCTGGCTGCGTCAGCAGACCCACACGGTTCTCCGGTTCAAACGCTTGAAAGCTGTCCGTAGGATCCTGTGAGGTATACATAGACAAGTCGGCGTTAGCGTACACGGTTGGGCTGAGCAGCAAAGTCCGCACATCGTTTCCGTCTCGCACGACGTGCTGCAAATAGAGATCGAAGGATTGCTCCCAGCTTTTCGAGACAGAGCGCGTCCACAGCGGGAAGACAGTCTCGTCCTTGCGCTCAACGTCCAGATTGTCCACGCCGAGCCAGAGTTGCAAGAAGCGCAGTTTACCGCGCTCTGCTTTGGGATCTTGCAGCATACGCTCTACCTGCGCGCTCACCCCTTCATCGGTTGCAAGTGCGCCCGTATCCGCCGCTTCAAGCAAGGCTTCATCTGGCAGCGAGCTCCAGATGAAGAACGCTAGACGCGTCGCGAGGTGATAGTTGTCGAGACGCGTGAGCGACGCTTGATCACTTGCGTACCGCTCTTCGCGATACAGGAACTGCGGCGACAACAAGATGGAGGCGATCGCCCATTCCACGCCCATCGCAAAGCCGCTGTTCTGCACTCCGTCATTGAATACATTCAGCAGCGACTGCGTTTCTTCAGCGCTGAGCGGACGACGGTACGCACGTTTGGCGAGCTTACGTACGGCTTCCTGACCACAAGCTACAGATGAATCCGGGCAGTTCGCAACGGTCGCCAAACGATCGCGCACAGTTCGCGCCGCAATACTTTCCGCGGCCTCCATGTAGCGTTTGAGACCATCAGCCGAGATGCGATTGAGCGCAACGTCATTATCGAAAGAGTCCGCGAGGGGCTCTCTTGCGAAGTTGCTAGCGGCGGTCTTGGTGGTGTCCCCGAGCAGATCTTCCACGGCAAAATCATATTCTGCGCGCGTCAGAAGGCGCATCGCAGTGGGGCCCGGGGTCGATGCACCACAGGTCAAAGGCGCTAGTGATTTGAGCGGGGCACCAGCCCCCACGCTGGTGTCCTTTTGACACGCGGCCAGAAGGCCGGCGAGACAGGTGCAAAGTAAGACAAAACGACGCACGCAGAATGAGAGTACCCACGCTCGCATGCACGCGCCAGGAGATGTGTGACATGTCAGAAGAAACCCACATGGCTGCCGTTTTTGCCGAGTTTGCGCTCGGGCTTGTCACTCTGGTCATGCTGCTATTCGTCACGGCCCCTTATGGCCGCCACACGCGCAGAGGCTGGGGACCAACCATCTCCAATCGGGTGGGATGGATTGTGATGGAGTCACCAGCGGTCATCGCCGTCGTGATCATTTTTTTCATGGGTGCGCAGCGTTTTGAGACGGCGCCGCTAGTGCTTTTGACGATGTGGTTAATTCATTACATCAACCGCGCTTACGTGTTTCCGTTTCGGCTGCGCGACGAAGGCAAGCGCATGCCCGTTGCCATTTGTTTGCTGGCCATCTTCTTCAACTTGCTCAATGCCACCGTGAATGGCGGGCAACTTTCGCACACCGGTGTGTACCCGCTGCACTGGTTGTGGGATCCCCGCTTTTTGATTGGCACTGTGATTTTCTTCATTGGTTTCATCGCAAACCACCGCGCAGACATGCGCTTGCTCGCGCTGCGCGCCCCAGGCGAAACAGGTTACAAAATCCCACGAGGGGGCCTGCATGACTATGTCTCGGCGCCGAATTATTTTGGTGAGATTCTCGAATGGTGCGGCTGGGCGATTGCCACTTGGTCGCTGGCCGGCGCTGCCTTTGCGTTTTACTCTTTTGCCAATCTTGCGCCGCGTGCGCTGCAACATCACCGCTGGTACAAAGAGAAGTTCAGCGACTACCCCAAAGAACGCCGTGCGCTGATTCCTTGGGTGCTTTGAGCGTCAACAGGGCGAGCGCGCGCAAACGCAGGCGCTGCAAGCGGCCAAGCGTTAGTATGTAAAAGTGCCAGGCGTTGACTCACCGTGCGTGCGAAACTGTTGTCTCGACGAACGTGACGTCTGTCTTGGCTGCGGCCGTAGCCTTGAGGAAATCCTGCGCTGGGGAGAGAGCAGTGACCCAGAGCGCCTCGTCACCCTGCGGTCGGCTGAGGCGCGGAGGGAGCAGCGGCTAGCGGAGCAGCAAAACCATGCACGCCCGCGCCTCAAGTGAGACGAGCCCTGCGTTCACCGCGGACGCTCACTGGGCGACGACCGCAGTGCCACGCTACAGTTTCGACTTGTGATCGGCAGCATGACCAGCGACCCGCGGAGCGGGGCCTGCAGTCTGCAAAACACCGTCCGCGCCCAAACCAGCAACAACGCAGGCATCGAGAATGCTCGCGTCAACGTCGAAGGTGCGCAGGGCCGCGAGGGAAGCGGCGGCATCGACGGCGTCGACCTCGGCAACGACGATGCAACCGCTCAACGACGCGTGCATGAGCAGCGGCAGCAACGGGGCATCCACAACGCCAATGGCGTGGATCGCGTGCGGGTCGCGCCGTAGCACCTCACGTACTGAGGCGACACGTTCATCCGTCGTACACGTGAGGATCCAGCACTGGGCTTTGGCACCCGCGATGACTGGCTTATCGTCGAGCGGGCCAACCCAATAGAGCGATTCGCACTCCGCAAGCACACCCCAAAGCGCTCGTCGCACGTCGTCCTTAGCGTGTACGGATAGCGCGATCAGCCCATGGGGCCGCGCGTGAAGGAGAGCGCCTAGCGCGGAAAGGTCCATTCGCTAAATCACCGTCTCGAGGTGGCGAACGCTGCCTCCCTGAATTTTTCTGCGGCTTTTCATGTGAGCTTCTTCGCATGCAAGCTTAGCGAGAAGACGAAGATCCGCCATTGTAAGAGGCCCGTGCTCGCGTCCAACACGCTCGTGTCTGTTCACGAAAATTGTGCGGCCCGCCATCTCATGGGCACGGCACTTGGTAAGTCAGAGGACTCAGCCTTGGAGCGCCTGGAGCCGATTCTTCACGGCACGCGCGAGCACGCGGGCGCGCGTGCCAGCAGGGGTCGCAAAGTCAGGGTCTAGGCGCACAGCCCGCTCGATGGCGTCTAAGGCCACGCGGTAGTTGTTTTGTTTCATGGCGACATCAGCAAGGTGGCACCAAACGTTCACCGTTGGCCGAATGCGCGCCACACGCCGCAACGTCGCCATTGCCTCGCGCAGCTTGTCAGTACGCGCCAGCCAGCAGCCATAGAGCTCGAGGGTTTCCGGCGATGATCGGTGCGTGCGCCGCGCAATACGAAACGCGCGTGCAGCGTTTTCGTCGTCTCCTGCGAGGTGTGCGGACCAAGCGTAGCGGGCAAACAAGACTCCCCGCTCATTGCCTATCCTCGCGTCCGTTGGCTCGGTTTTACTCATGGCAGGTCCCCTTGTTACTTCATGTTCGCGATGATGCCGGACGCGGTATCTGACAGCTTCTTCATCGTGTTCGAA
>JBIKMD010001118.1:0-3889 GCA_044359465.1 Myxococcota bacterium | reverse complement strand
AATCTCACGGGCGGTGACGGTTGCTCGGGCATTTGCCTCGTGGAAAATGGAACCAACTGCGGAACAGGAACGCCTGGCCTTACCGGCAATACCTCGTGCCAAAGCGGCGTGTGTGACGCAGTTGGCAACGCGGCCCCTGGACGCTGCGAAGCACCATTCAGCTGCGGTAACGGCGTGCGTGAAATCGGCGAAGGTTGTGATGACGGCAACGTTGCGACTGGCGACGGTTGTAATGCCACGTGTCTGATCGAAAACAACACCAATTGTAATGCGACGGCCCCGGGCTTCACTGGTAGCACATCGTGCGCCAGCGGCATCTGCGACGCGGTCGGCAATGCGGCGCCTGGTCGCTGCGAGGCGAGCGGTGCTTGTGGCAACGGTGTGCGCGAGGCTGGCGAAGGTTGTGATGACGGCAACACGTCGAGCGCAGATGCGTGCTCGGCGACTTGCAGAGTGCAAAACGGTAACCCCTGCAATGCAAGCGTTCCAGGTCTCACTGGCCCTACGTCTTGTACGAGTGGCGTGTGTGATACCGTCGGCAATGCCGCGCCGGGTGTCTGTGAAGCATCAGGCGGCTGCGGCAACGGTACGCGTGAAGCTGGTGAAGGTTGCGACGATGGCAACACGGCAAACAGCGATGGATGCACCTCGGCTTGCCGTGTGGAGAATACGTTCCCTTGCAATAGCGGAACGCCAGGCGTCACGGGTCCAAGCTCGTGCGTCAGCGGCATTTGCGACACCTTAGGCAATTCGGCCCCCGGTCGCTGCGAGGCCACGGGCGCGTGCGGCAACGGTGTGCGCGAAGCCGGTGAAGCATGTGATGACGGCAATGCCGCCGCACTCGACGGATGCAACGCAACCTGTCGTATCGAGAATGGTCGCCCGTGCAATACAGGTGTGCCAGGCCTCACAGGTAACACCGGTTGTAGCAGTGGCCGTTGCGATACGGTTGGCAATGCAGCACCAGGCCAATGCGAAGCGCTCGGCGCCTGCGGAAACGGTCTGCGTGAAGCTGGTGAGGGCTGTGACGACGGCAACATCACGAGCAACGATGGTTGCTCCGCCGTCTGTTTGAGAGAGAACAATCAGCCGTGTGCGACCGGCGCTCCGGGGCTCACAGGAAGTGCCTCGTGCCAAAGCGGCGTGTGTGACCTCGTTGGCTCCGCAGCGCCCGGCGTGTGCGAAGCCTCGAACACCTGCGGCAACGGCATTCGCGAAGCAGGCGAAGGTTGCGACGACGGCAATGTGACCAGCAGCGACGGTTGCAGCGCGACGTGTCTCGTTGAAAATGGCGGGGCCTGTAACGCTTCGTCACCAGGTCTCATTGGTGGCATTTCTTGCCAAAGTGGAATTTGCGATACCGCGGGTAACCCTGCGCCCGGTGTCTGCGAAGCGCCAAACACCTGCGGTAACGGTGTGCGCGACAGCGGCGAAGGCTGCGACGATGGCAACACAGTCGCCGACGACGGTTGCTCTCCGACTTGTAGAATCGACACTGGCGTCGCGTGTAATGCGAGCTTGCCTGGTGTGGTTGGCGCTGCGTCGTGCGCGAGTGGCGTCTGCGATACTTCAGGTAACGCAGCACCAGGTGTCTGCGAAAACGCGAATGCGTGCGGCAACGGCGCACGTGAAGCGAACGAAGGCTGTGATGATGGCAACACCGCCGCTGGTGACGGCTGCTCGGCGCTTTGTCTCGTCGAGACCGGCGGTGTCTGCAACGCGAGTATGCCTGGACTCGTGGGCGGCAGCTCTTGCGCGAGCGGCCTCTGCGACACCGTTGGCAATCTTTTGCCTGGCCGCTGCGAAGCGCTAGGTGGTTGCGGCAACGGACAGCGTGAAGCTGGCGAAGGCTGTGATGATGGCAACACCGCTTCGGGTGATGGCTGTACCGCGAGCTGCGTCATTGAAAACGGAAGGCCGTGTAATACATCCATGCCGGGCCTCACGGACGGTAGCTCTTGCGCGAGCGGGCTGTGCGATACCGTCGGCCAAGCCGCACCAGGCGTTTGCGAAACAGCGAACGCCTGCGGCAACGGCACACGTGAGGCGGGCGAAGGCTGTGACGACGGTAACGTGTCGAGCGGAGATGGCTGCAACGCCGTCTGTGCGATCGAAAACGGCGGCGTTTGCAACACTGCGACACCTGGCCTGACCGGTGCGAGCTCTTGCGCGAGCGGCGTCTGTGACACCACTGGCAATGCGGCACCTGGCGTTTGCGAAGGCGCCGTCACCTGCGGCAACGGCGCCCGCGAAGTGGGCGAAGGTTGTGATGATGGCAACACGTCAGCGGGTGATGGCTGCTCCGCCACTTGCGCCATCGAGAATGGCAGCCCGTGTAATACAACGACGCCTGGCCTCACCGGAAACAGCTCCTGCGTGAGCGGCATTTGTGACACCACAGGCAACACGGTCCCCGGCGTGTGTGAGGCTGCAAACAGTTGCGGCAACGGCATTCGTGAAACGGGTGAAGGCTGCGACGATGGCAACCTCAGCGCGGGTGACGGTTGCAACGCGAGCTGCCTCATTGAAACGGGTCGCGACTGTTCGGGTGGCGCGCCCGGCCTTGCGGGCTCCGCTTCATGCGAAGGCGGCGTCTGTAACCAGCTTGGCTTCCCATTCCCCGGCAAGTGCGACGGCACGATGGTTTGCGGCAACGGCGTGCGCGAGGCCAATGAAGGCTGCGACGACGGCAATATGACGGGCGGCGATGGTTGCTCTGGTGGTTGCCGCGTAGAGAATGGCTATCCTTGCAACACGCGCTCACCGGGTGTGCTGCAAAACGCGTCTTGTGCGAGTGAGATTTGCGATAGCTCGCAAGGCTCACCCGGCGTGTGTGTGGGCGACGAGCCCGTGCCAGACACCGACGACGATGGCGTCAACGACGTCGACGATCTGGACGACGACAACGATGGCATCACCGACAACATGGAAGGCGGCCCAAGCACTGACACCGACGGCGACGGCGTGCCTGATGCGCGCGACCTCGATAGCGACGACGACGGCGTGCTCGACGCAGTGGAAGCGGGTCACAAGCAGTCCGTATTGCCAACGGGTACGGTGGATTGCCCAAGCTTTGGCAGCAACGGTCTGTGTGACGCGCTGGAAACCGGAAGCGAAACGGGTCGCGTCTCCTACCGCGGTGATGGCAGCGAAACGACTGCCGCGAAAGACACCGATAGCGACGGCGTGCCTGACTTCCGCGACATCGATACGGACAATGATGGCGTTTACGATTCGCTCGAAGGCAAGTCGCTCTGCCTAGACGAAACGCATGATGGTCTGTGCGACGGCAATGATGACGATGGTGATGGTGTGCGCGGGCTCGCGGATCCGCTGCCGTCGACTTGGGGTACGGGATCTCGTTTGCCTCCGCCAGACACCGACAGGGATGGTATTGCCGACTTCCGCGATCTCGACAGTGACAATGATGGCATCACGGACCTCGTAGAAGGTGATTCGCGCTGCGAAGACGCAGATGAGAACGCGTTGTGTGATGGTTCCGACGGTGATGGTGATGGGCTGAGCGACAAGGCGGATGGTGATCCGAGCAAACGCGGCGGCAAAGACGCGCGTGTGCCGCCGGATACGGATGGCGATGGTATCGACGACTACCGCGACCTCGAAAGTGATGGCGATGGCTTCCTCGACCGCGTCGAGGGCCGCTCACCCTGCACAGACGAAAACCGCGACGGCGTTTGTGATGGAAGCGATGAGGACGGTGACGGCATCGTCGACACAGCCGACGGTGCACGCAGCGCGTTCGGCAGCGGTCCTTCGACCAAAGCGCCGGTGCCAGACACCGACGGCGATGGTGCACCAGACTACCGCGATCTCGATTCGAACGGCGACGGTGTGCCAGACATCGTCGATGCAGGGCTCGCACGTTACG
>JBIKMD010000761.1:0-3528 GCA_044359465.1 Myxococcota bacterium | reverse complement strand
CCAGCCGCTCGATGCTGACGGTGACGGTATCGCCAATGTGGCGGACCCGAGCGAAACCTTCGGCGGCGCGATGCGTGGTTCGCAGCGCCTGATCGGTGGCGGGTGCAACTGCAAGTCAGACGGAAGCTCCATTCAAGATGGATTCTTCCCGCTAGCGCTTTGCGCGCTCGTGCTCGCGCTGCGCAAAGTGCGTCGGCGCACACGCGTGCGTGCTGCGGCTGCGACGATCGCATTGCTTGGCGCCGGCAAATCTACTTTGGGTTACGCGCAGTCGAGCTCTTCGCTCGATGTGCAGCTCTTCAAACCCGGCACGAACAAGTACGACATTCTCAACGTCATCTCGACGCAGACGTGTGGGCCCGCCTGCGCGTACACGGGTTTGTGGCTGCACTACGGTCTCAGCCCACTCGTGCTCGTCGATGATCGCAACAACCGACTTGCGCGCATTGTCAGTGACAACATTACGGCAGATTTCGTCCACTCGTGGGGCATCACCAAACAGCTCGACATCGGCATCCACTTACCGGTGTATCTTCAGAGCACGGGCGCATCAGACGCCATCAACCCGCGCTACGTAGGCCAAGGCTGGGCCATCGGCGCGGGTGACTTGCGTATCGTGCCTCGCATCAGGTTTTGGGAGTGGCAATTCGGTGGCAAGGGGCCACCACCGGCGAGCAGCGAACCGACTTCCGAGCCCTCCAGCCTTCCACAACAACAGACAGCACAACCGATGGCCCTCTCCATAGGCCTCGCCGTGCCCATCATGATTCCTACGGGCCGCACCGATGCGTTCATGGGCGGCGGTTTCATTGGCGCGCAGCCACGGTTGCTCCTTGGCTATCGCTGGCGTGCCCTGCGAATCGACGCAAACTTGGGCGTGAACCTGCGCCGCGAAGAACGCGTATCGAACGTGACCGCAGGCAACGAGTTTGCTTGGTCCCTTGGCGCCGAATACCTCTTCGACATCACGAAAAAAATTCGGCTAGCCGTCGTCAGCTCATTGCACGGCCTCGTTGGTTTTGTGGGCGGTCCAGCAGCGAGTAACCGTAGCGTCGAGCTCGACGTTGGCGCCCGGCTCGAACCAACGCGCCAGATCAGCGTGGGAATCATGGTGGGCCGCGGTTTGATGGCCGGCTACGGTTCGCCCGATCTGCGTGTTGGCGCCAATGTGGGTTTCAGCTTCGAATGTTTGCCTGTGACCGATCGCGACGGCGATGGTTTCCTCGACGAGGTTGATCGCTGCCCAGACGACCCAGAAGACAGAGATCAATTCGAAGATGGTGATGGTTGTCCCGATCCAGACAACGACAACGACAAGATTCTCGATGTGGTCGACCGCTGTCCTATGCAGGCAGAGACCGTCAACGGTTACAAAGACGAAGATGGATGCCCTGAAACAGACAAAGACGGCGACGGTCTCGTTGACGAAGTCGATCAATGTCCAAACGATCCTGAAACCAAAAATGGCTACAAAGACGAAGACGGCTGCCCAGACGGCGATCGTGACGGCGATGGATTCTATGATGACGCCGACCAGTGTCCAAACGATCCTGAAGACAAGGATGACTTCGAGGACACCGATGGTTGCCCTGATCCGGACAACGATCGCGACAACATTCTCGACGCCGTAGATAAGTGCCCAATGATGCCGGAGACCGTGAACGGCTTCGAAGACGCCGATGGCTGCCCAGAGCTCGACACCGACAAAGACGGCTTCGTCGATGGTGAGGACAAATGCCCCACCGAGCCCGAGACGGTGAACGGCGTGGATGACACCGATGGTTGCCCGGACCAAGGCATCTCCAAGGTCAAGCTCGAGAAGGACCGCATCGTCATCTTGGAGAAGGTCTTCTTTGCGACGGGCAAAGACGTCATTCTCGATCGCTCGTTCAGTTTGCTCACGGAAGTTGCGGCTACGCTGCGCGCGCATCCAGAAGTGAAACGCCTACGTGTCGAAGGGCATACCGATGACCAAGGCAATGACGAATCCAACATGGCGTTGTCTCAGCGCCGTGCCATGAGCGTACGCGCGTTCCTCGTCGAACGCGGTGTGGATCCGGCGCGCCTCGTCGCGCAAGGTTACGGCGAGACGCGCCCGGTAGCGCAAAACAACTCGGCGAAAGGCCGCGAGCAAAACCGCCGCGTCGAGTTCGTCGTTCTGGAAGGCGCTGAGTAAGCGGAATCCTTCACGCCCTAAGGCTCGAGAGCTCACGTTCTAGCCGAGCTGAATCCAGGCCCTCGCCAAAAAAAGCAAAGCGGCTCTCTCCATGCTCTGGCGCTGCCGCGTTTGGCTCCACGTGCATTCGGTTGGCGACGCGTTGAATGGAGGACCAATCTCCGGAGGCCACACGTACAATCGCTTTCATTCTATAGACCTCTGCGGGCAGCTCCTCGACCCACTGTTCCAGCGGATCCGCATCGAACGCGGCTTTCATGCCAAAGACGACGCCCGTAAATCGGGAGTGCCGTGGAATGATGAAGGCCGGTCGCTCGCGCGCACTGAGGTCCAAACTGCCGCTAAACAGCGCCGGCGCGAGTGCGGCAGCATCCAAGAAGCGGGCGTCTCTGCTCACGCTGCGCGCGGCGGTTTTCACCGCTTCAATTTGGGCGTCGGTCGCGAGATCGGCCTTGGCAATCACGAGCCAATCGGCAGTTTGAACTTGCGCGCGCCATTCGTCTTGGTCTTGTAAACCAAGCGGGTCTAGCACTGTGATGACACCATCGAGGCGGGTGCCTTCGATCGCCTCGACACGCCAGACGATCGGCAGCGGGTCGGCAATGCCGGTGGTTTCCAAGATCACTCTATCGAGATCGCCTCGCGCCATGAGCGCCTGCATTGCCTTTTCGAAATCCGAACTACGCACGCAGCAGGCGCAAGCCTCGGACAACTCGCGAAACGCTGTGTCGATCCCTGTGTCTATGCCCGCTTGACCAATTTCGTTGAGCAATACACCGACGCGCTCGCTCCCTGCGTCAGTGAGGAGGCGCTTCAATAAGGTGGTTTTGCCTGCCCCCAAAAAGCCCGAGAGAATGGTGACTGCCAACATGTGTAACGCCTCGTTCGAATAGCGCAAACGCTTTGTCTGTGGTTTCCTCTTAGCATGGGCGGTCCATCTTCGACGACGAACCACACAAAACGCGGAGTTTCGGCTCAGCGCACCAGCGCTACGAGCGAAACTAAAGGGCCCAAAGCGGGGGCCAAACCGGAGCGTAAGACCGATGACGCGCTCAAGCAACCGCCGGTGCCTTCAGGGGTTCGCAAGGTGAAAGCCGCGTCCTTGCCAAAAACGAGCGGACCGAGCGTAGAGCAAAAGACCGTCAATGCGCGCTACTACCAAGCAAAGGCCGTGTTCACGGAGCTGGCGGACGTGACGCTCGTGCCCAAGTTTCAAGCCGCACTAGACGAGGCAAAACAAACGCTTTCGCCGAAAGAATTCATCGTTCGCGCGGCGGCGCTCAGCGAACAAGCACGCGCCATTCAAAAAGAGGAGACGGCTCAGCTCAAACACGTGCCGCCCGAAAGGCGCG
>JBIKMD010000154.1:0-7442 GCA_044359465.1 Myxococcota bacterium | reverse complement strand
CGATGCACCCCAATCCGGCGCCGTGATCCGCGGCATTGGTGCAGCTAAAGAAACGGGCGCGCAGGTGTTTGGTGCAGGTGTGGCTCGCGAAGGTGACGCGCTAGTGGTCAGCGGTGGTCGAGTGCTTTCAGTGGTGGGTCACGGCGCGACTGTGAGTGAAGCGCGTGCGCATGCCTATGCTGCATGCAAACACATCTCGTTTGCTGGCATGCAGTTTCGCACGGACATTGCTGGTTCTTAGGACAAATGACCTCGCTCAGGGCACGCTGAGGTGCAAGGAGCGCGTTCATGCACGCTACATACTACTCGCCGTCCGGAAAGTTTGGCCCTTCTACTTTGGTGCTCACGCCGCTGCTTGGTTTCGGCGCGGGTGCGTTGCTCGCGTTCGTTTATGCGTACATCAATAGCTACAATCCGTTTATCTACATTACCTTTCTAGCGACGCTTGGCCTTGGTTTTGGCGCAGGGATGGGCGTCGTGTTCGGCCTACAAAAGGGCAAGGCGCGTAATCGCCTCGTAGCGTCGGGGCTAGGCCTCTTTGCTGGTGTGTTCACGCTCTATTGTAGCTGGGCGGTGTATGCGTACGTCTTGTTACAACGCGCGGACGTTGAGGGCGTGTCGCTGGTTGGTATGCTGCTCAATCCTGAGGGGCTGTTTTCATTCATTGTCGAGTTGAACGGGCAGGGTGCTTGGAGCATTAAAGGCACCACACCTACCGGCTGGTTTTTGTGGCTAGTGTGGGCGCTCGAAGCGGTCATCATCGTCGGGATCCCCACGTTTTTGGGTTTCACCACCGCGTCCGCTCCCTTCTGCGAAAAGTGCCTCGAGTGGTCCGTAGAGATGAAGAATCTCCTGCGCATCGCTTCCTCAGATAAGGACGAAGTCAAACATCGCCTTGAGGCCTTGGATACCGCCTACGTTCTGCGCGCAGCAAAACCAGCCGAAGGCGCAAACGAGTGGTGCCGCTTCGACATGACCCAATGCAAATGCAAAGAAACCACCACGATTTCTGCTGTGTTCATCAAGCTGATCGTCAAGGACAAAGAGCTCAAAGAGGACGAAACTACCGTCGTGACGAACCTGCTCATGCCCGCGGACTTCGCCGACCAATTGCTGAGCGCGGGCCAGCAGACGCAGGCGTCACCGGAACCGGTGCCCGCGTAGTCCTTGCGCTTCGTCAGCGCACAGCGCTTGCCTCGCTGATGCGATATTGATAACCCGATCCCAACGCGCGGTTAGCTCAGCTGGATAGAGCGTTGGTCTCCGAAGCCGAAGGTCACAGGTTCGACTCCTGTATCGCGCGCCAGTTTTTCGGCTCTCCGATATAGGAAACGTCAGAATCCAGATAAGCAACCTAGCGCCGTGGCACAACCACAGGCCGCCCTCGTCAGCGCCAGACGCGACGTTCCAACGCTACGGAGAACGCATACTCCTCATTCCAACGGATCTATCGTGATCAGCAGTCTTCGCCGTCCGCTCGGAACGCGTGGCGATCGATGGACCACTGGCTGGTGTGGTTGGTCCCACGCGGCGCCTTTGAATACTCCGACGTCGAATGGTTGTAAGCGCTGAACGGTCGCCTCTGGGCTGATGACGAGGGGTGTGCCCGGCTTGCTCCAGACGTCGTCGTGCGCGAGCCACTCGGTCGCTGGGCCGCTGTAGGTCGAGATCAATCGGAGCGCCACGCGATCGACGTGCCAGGCGCTGCACACATCGCGGTCGACAGTTTCGAGCCGAAGCCCCAGCTCAAACGCGCCCGTCAGGTCGGCGAACATCCCTACGAGTAGCCGCAGGTCGTCGGTGAATGCCGCCCTCGCATCGCCTGGCGGGAGGTGGCCTACAATTGTTTCTGCTCTGGACAAAGAAGCATCTACGCGTTCGCGGACTGACCATTCGGTGCCGGTCGTCTCTTCCAGCCACCCGGTACAAACGCCAGAGGGAGCGTTCCGTGACCAAACCGAAAGGCTGACATCATGCCGGTAAATGGTCGAGAGTTTCGCAGCGCAGCTGGAAGTCACGACGTCAGTTGCGGCTCCGGACGCATTAGGCATCTGCCGTCTTCCTCTCTGCACTCAGACCAATGGACGCAACGCGAGCGACGTCGTCGTAGCCGAACGTCATCGTCAACGACTGCTGTTTTATATGTTCTGCTGTGGGGCTCTGTCTTTTTTTGCGATCGCGTGTGCGCATCTGGGTTCCTCTTGTGTTTTATGTGCTATTGCAAAGCGATTGTGAAACGGAGATATCGCAATCATTTTGCACTGGCAATAAAGGAGATCCATGCAATGATGACGAACACTGATAAGCGCATCCCCGTGACTGTTCTTTCTGGCTACCTCGGCGCCGGAAAGACGACACTCTTGAACCACGTGCTCAACAATCGAGCCGGGCTTCGCGTTGCCGTGATCGTGAACGACATGAGCGAGGTGAATATTGACAAGGACCTCATCGAGCAGGGCGCGGCGCTTTCGCGCACAGAGGAAAAGCTGGTTGAGTTTTCGAACGGGTGCATTTGCTGCACATTGCGCGACGACCTTGCCAAGGAGATCGAACGCCTCGTCGCGCAACGTCGCTTCGACTACATCCTCATCGAGTCAACCGGTATCGGAGAACCGCTGCCGGTGGCGCAGACTTTCACGCTAGCTGAGCCTGAAGCAGGTTATGATCTCTCGCGAATCGTCCGCCTGGATACGATGGTCACGGTGGTTGATGCTGAGCGCTTCATGGAGGACTTTCAGTCGGCAGAGTCGCTGGCGGAGCGAGCGCAGTCAGCGGGCGAAGGTGATGAGCGCGACGTGAGTGACCTTCTCGCATCGCAGATTGAGTTCTGCGACGTGCTCGTCTTGAACAAGACCGATCGCGTGGAGCGCGAGTCACTCGACACCCTCGAAGCGATGCTGCGAAAGCTCCAGCCGCGTGCACGTATCGTACGCTCGGCCTACGGCCGCGTTGCACCCCAAGACATCCTTGGGACTGGCGCTTTTGATTTCGAGGAGGCGAGTGCTTCGCCAGGCTGGATGAACGAGTTGCGCAAGGAACGACACGCCCCCGAGACCGAGGAGTACGGTATTTCGTCGTTTGTCTTTCGCTCGCAGCGACCCTTCCACCCGGCGCGCCTCGGGGCTTTCTTCGACGAATGGCCGCCGGAGATCGTACGGGCAAAAGGCTATCTATGGCTAGCGACACGCAACGATACGGCGATGCTGCTGCAGCATGCTGGTCGCTCGCTCCATTTCTCCCGAGCGGGGCAGTGGCTTTCGAGCCTGGCCGAGTCGGATCTCGACGATGACGATCGCGAAGAGCTCGCAACTTATGCCGCCGAGCCGCATGGAGACCGCCGCACGGAGTGCGTCTTCATTGGGGTTCATATGGATAAGGCTAAGACGGAGACGCGCCTCGCTGCCTGTCTCCTGACTGACGAGGAAATGACTCAGGATTGGCGCGAGCTTTACGATCCCTTGCCTAAATTCGAAGACGACGAAGCCTGCGAGCTTGCGTCGTAGCAATAGGCAGCAAGGCGTTCGGCAGTCAGCTATAACGTTGGTCAATGGGCGAACGCTCTACATTGCACGCGCACGCCATCGCTTGCGTCGGCTCCGTTCTTTTGTTTGCGCTCGCTGGGTGTGGCGGGACACCGCGTATTGGTGAGCCGTGCCGAATGACGAGTCAGTGCCAGTCGAGGCAATTCTGCGTGCGAGAGATATGTACAATCCCGTGCAGGACGGATTCCGCTTGTGGCCCCGGAGGAGCGTGCGACGCCGCCAGCGGGTTTTGCGCTCCTCCTAGCCAGTGATCGCTCGCGTTGTTCCTACGGTTGACTGCGCATCACCAGTTCTCCAAAAAAAGCGAAAGCCCAAGGTACATGTAGAGGCTTGGCCGGCTAAGCTTGCTGTCAGATAACGCATAGCTATTGCAATAACACTCACGAGACGATAGTGGCGGCGCCCACATTGGAGGTCACTATGCTACCGTCGCTCCGCGCATGTCTCATTGCACCACTCCTGATTGCCTGTTCACCGCAACCCACTGTGACCGAGCTGTCGCCTCCGAGCGAGTCCGAGTCCTCATCGGCGGCACTGCAGAGCGGTGACGGAGCGATGGTCTCGGAATGGATGATGGACTCCTGGGCGGCAGTGCGCGCAGCAAAGCTCTCACCGCCAGTGGCCTCGCGCATCTACGCTTACGTTGGCCTCGCGCTCTACGAAGCCGGTCGTCACAATGCGAACGGCGCCGCAAGCATCGCCTCCCGCTTTCACGATTTTCCGAGCATGCCGACTCCCAGCCAGGGAAAACACGATTGGCGTCTCGCGAGCAGCGCGGCTGCTTACGCGGTCGTCAGCGACCTATTCGCAGACGAAAACGTCGAAGCAAGGGCTTGGGAGAGGCTCGTCGCCGAAGACGCGGCCGCCGCCACGCGCGGTGTGAGCGACAAAGTTCGGTCGCGCTCATTCGATTATGGTTATTCGGTTGGACTGAGCGTGGTGGAAGCCGCCGCAACGGACGGGTTCGCAGAAACTAGAACACGCATCTACTCACCCGCATCCGGTCCAGG
Source organism: Myxococcota bacterium (assembly GCA_044359465.1). Taxonomy (GTDB): domain Bacteria; phylum Myxococcota; class JADLHZ01; order JADLHZ01; family JADLHZ01; genus JADLHZ01. Next base: position 2,890 of record JBIKMD010000154.1, on the reverse strand, counting down.
GGCCTGGGAGCCCACCGGCCCCGTGAAACAACCACTCGAGCCGTTCTGGGGCGATCTAAGAGGATTTTCTTTCGCCGATCGTGAACGGTGTCGCTGCCCTGCGCCACCAGAGTACTCAGCGAGCCCGAGTTCGGAGCTCTACAAGCAAGCGAGGGTCGTCTACGATGTCAGCTCGAAGCTCACGACCGAGCAGGCAACCATCGCAAAGTTCTGGGCAGACGCGCCGGGTGAGACTGGCACACCTCCTGGCCATTGGCTCCTCGTTGCGCGCAAGATCGCAGCGGAGAACGACCTTGGACTCGCTGGTACCAGCTTGGTTTTCGCGCTTGTTCACACCGCGGTTGCAGACGCGTTCATCGCAGGCTGGCGCGAGAAATATGCCTACAATCTGCTTCGCCCGGTCACGTTCATTCAACGCCACATCGATGACAGCTGGCAGCCTCTCATTTCGACGCCGCCGTTCCCGGAGTACATCTCGGGTCATTCGGTGGGCTCCGCCGCCGCAGCGAGCGTGCTGACCGCGCTGTTCGGAGAGGGTTATGCGTGGCAAGACGACACGGCATCTGATCGCGGATTCTCACCACGGCACTTCGATTCATTCACCGCTGCCGCCAATGAGGCCGCCATGTCTCGACTGTATGGGGGCATTCACTTTCCGGTCGGAAACACCGAGGGATTGATGCTTGGCGAGTGCATCGGAGCGCAGTTGCTGGATACCATCGCCGGCGACTAGTCGCGCCAAGGCGGTGCGGGCGGATTGCACGGAAGAACTAACCATTGCCTGCAGACAAGGCTTCGTTGATACTGTACCAAAGTTGCAGTTGCAAACGGAGCACGAGATGTCGCCCAAAAAACCGGAAGAGACTGATTTCAAACCGCTCTTGCCGGCGGCGGGTCTACGCGCGACGTGGCCTCGTGTCGCGGTGTTGCGTATTCTGGAAACCAGCGCGTCTCCTCTGAGCCATGCGGAAGTTCACGAGGAGCTGGGGCGCAACGAGTTCGACAAGGCCACAGTCTATAGAAATTTGGTCGATCTCGCTGAGGTCGGAATCCTGCGCCGCAGCGACCATGGCGACCATGCTTGGCGATTCGAGCTCAAGAAGTCCGGAGCAGGTAAAGAGGACAAAGAGCACCCGCATTTCGTGTGTACTGACTGCGGAACCGTGGAATGCCTCGATGACGTCGAGGTCCGAGTCACCAACGCACGAAACGTACCGAAAAGTGTGGCGACCAAGAAGGTCGAAGTCAAGCTTCAAGGTCTTTGCGACACCTGCGCCACGTAGATTCCTGAGTCGGTGCGACACGAACGAAGCCCCTGTGACATTCGCGCTGCGCCAATAGCGCCGTTAGTATGTGAATGCAGGGGATATGCAATAACGTCTGTGTTTTGACTACAAACGATATGCTGATGTATTGAATGTGGGTTTAGAAGAGGCCGACACGCAATGAATCTTTCGACAAAACTCGTCGACATTGGCCTCGCGCTTGGTCCGCTGCTTCTGGGACTTGGCAGGCCGAGGCACGCGATCGGTGATCGCGCTGGTGCCTCTCTTGGGTTCTTCTTAGCGAACCACCTTGCCCATGACGTGCAACGCGCATACGTCAATCCTGCTTGCACGCACGGTCATACGACTGCGTCAAAGCTCCTCGCGTCGCCGGCAACGCTACGGATATTCCCCAAGATCGACCTGACGACGATTCGCGCCGTCTCGATGACCTCAAAACCAAAAGGAACGAACCAATGACAGTCTTTGCGTCCATGTTGTGTCTTCTTCTTCCAACCGCAGCCTCCACTCACGACCAAATCAAGACCGAACACGTGAAGATGGAGGAGCAGCACAAGACGATGGAAGAGGAGCATGAACGCATCGAAGCAGACCACAAAAAGTGGATAGAGGAGCATGACAAGGCGAAGGGCACCGCTCCCGACGCGGCGCATGACAAGCTCGAGGCCGACCATGAGAAGCTCATCGCCAAGCACAAGCAGCTGATCGAGGAACACGAGAAGCTCATCAACGAGCACAAGAAGCTCGAGGATGAACACGACGCTGCTGATGAAAAGAAGCGCAAAGCAGACCATGAAAAGATGGTCAAAGATCACAAGAAGATGGAGAAAGAACACACGCAAATGCTGAAGGAGCACAAGCAACTCGAAACCGAGCACAAGAAGATGCTCGGCGCGCACGAAAAGAAGTGAGTCTATTGGAAACGGCTGGCAGTAGCGTTGTTATTGTTATGATGCGAGCGTAAGCCGTCAGCTCGTGTTTTCGATCGTAACGATCCTTAAGCTCCAGCACGCGCGTCGATCCACAGCGCCATCAACTCTGAGCGGCTCGACACCGCGAAGGTCGCGTAAATCGTCTCTACATATTTGTGCACGGTGCGCGGGCTGAGCTCGAGCGCAGCAGCGATGTCTTTTTCCGCGCCGCCGCGGAGCAATTGCTCGAGCACGACGCGATGCCGTGGCGCAAGCTCAGCCGCACGAGCTGCGAGTGGGCCGACGCCGTTTGCGATGTTTTGTATGTGCACTTGGGCGGCCGCCCGCTGCAGCGCCAGAACAACGCGTTTGTCACGTTCCGAGAAGGGACGATCGCCGAACGGGCGAGGGATCGTCACCAGGACCTCGCGGCCTCCGCCGATGGGGAGCGCACACACAAGCGTGTCGTCCATTCCTAGCTTCGCGGTGAGCTGTTGAAACGGATTGCCGTACCACGTTTTCTTGTCGAGCAGGTCGAGGGTGTTGAACGCGCGCGACCGGGTCGGATCGGCAAACAGCGCCGGCCATACCGGATGTTCAAGGTAACCAGCTTCCATCACGAACGGCTTCTCCCATTCGCGAAGCTGCCACGCGTCGAAGCCGAACATGCGAGAGTCCTCGACGACGACCTTG
>JBIKMD010000153.1:0-7449 GCA_044359465.1 Myxococcota bacterium | reverse complement strand
CATCGTGACGACAGCGAACAACCACGCGCTCGATCGTGGCAGCAACGGCGTCGATGCGACTTTGGATGTGCTCGACGCTGTCGGTTTGGCCCACGCGGGGACCTCTCGTTACGTTGAAGGGCGCGCCGTGATGCCAGCCGAGGATCGGTATACGATTCGAGAAATTGACGGTGTGCGGGTGGCAGTGGTCGCCGCCACCTTCAGCACTAACGGGATTCCCGACACTTATGGCCAAGTGGCTCTGCTCTCTGAGCGTCAGGCCGTCGAGGATGTGCGTGCGCTGCGCGTAAGTGGTCGCGCGGACGTCATTGTGTTTGCACCACACTGGGGTGTCGAATACGCGCATCGTCCCTCTGCCGAACAAACGCGCATCGCGCATGCGGTGCTCGAAGCGGGGGCCGACGCCGTGTTTGGATCGCACCCGCACGTACTTCAGCCACTCGAGCGCTACCACACGCTTGATGGACGAGAGACGCTCGTCGCCTACAGTCTCGGGAATTTTGTGGCGGGCCAAGTAGGGAGCGCTCGTCGCGAGAGCGCCATTTTGCACCTGACTTTTACGCGACCAGAAGGTGGGGGGCGCCCGGTGATCAGCGCGGCTCAGTTCGTGCCGACACAAATCGCAGTGCGCTTCAGCCCGGAGGCAGATGGGATGATCGATCTGCCCATTTTGATTGAGACCCAAGGCGGCGATCCTGCCGCCCGAACGAACGTGATTAACGCGCTTGGCAACAGCGAAAACGTCGTTGCGCCCGGTGCAGCTTTGGGCGCCGTCTGCAGCGACGGCAGCTCGTAGCTTTTCACGCAACGCGTTGAGTGGTGTTGGCGATAATGCGCGCCACCAAACCCAACGAGGACATCTGTCATGCAGTTTTCGCCAATTTCCGCGCGCCTTGCCCGTATTTCCAATTCAGAGCTCCCCTCTGGCAGCACGGCACCAGCCGCCGCCCAGACCGCTGCGCCGAGTGATGACTTCGTCAAAGCGCCCGCAGCACCCAATGCGGCGAAAGTGAAGAACTTCAAGAATAAGCCGTGGACCAAGCTCACTGGCTCGATCATGGTTCGCGAACGACGCATGGGCATTGGCGGCGAAGCGCCTCCGGGCGGTCCGTTTCTGGTTCTCGATAAGCCGATCTTCGTCAATGGCCGCAAAGTCACCGAAGTCCGCGTCAATGCCGAGGATCTCAAGAGCGGTGCCAAGGTCACCTTGAACGGCCGTTTGAATGAGAGAAAGTGGGGCGGCGTCGAGACCAAAGGCGGCAAGTACGTTGAGCTCAGCGGTGTGACCAACCTCACCAAGGGCGAGCCAACCTACGACGGCAAAACGTTCAAAGACAAAAGTGGCAACGCGCTCGACGTGCTCACCTATAGCAAACCACAGATGTGGGACGGACCCGCCGAGCTCTTCATTCTCGACCGCGCTGCCGGCAAAGCATGGCTCGGCTTTAGCGGGGGAATGTTGCCGCCACAGGTGAACCCGTTCCACGGCATCAACGGTGCAAAGAAGATCAAGTCGGCGACTGCGAAAGATCAAGCAGAAGTGCTTTGGACCAACGGCAAACCGGTCGACGCCAAGTCTGGAAAAGCGCTCGAGCTCATTGGCGAGCAAGTGCCACCCGCAGGCACCGCAGACATGTTCTCGACCGGTTGGTATCTCAACGAAGACACCAAGAAGATTTATGCCTTCGTTTCCGGCGGTTTTGCCGGCTTCGTGAACCGTATGAGCGAAGTCATCAAATAAGGCGTCCAGGGGCTCTTGAGCCCATTCGGCGCGGCTGCTAGCGCGCCGATGCATGGGCATCAGCACGCACGTCTTGGACACTGCCCGCGGCAAGCCCGCGGCGAATGTGAACCTTCTCCTCGAACGTTTTGGCGCGGACGGAACATTCTGGCGGACTGGCGTGGGCGTGACTGATGAAGATGGTCGCTGCAAGACGCTGCTACCAGAAGGCCAACCGGTGTTTGCGGGCGTCTACAAACTCACGTTCTCGGTCTTCCCGTATTTGAAAGCCACGCATGGTGGCGGTTTCTACCCCGAGATCTCCATTGTCTTTGAAGTGCCTGACGCAACCCAGCACTACCACGTGCCGCTGCTGCTGAGCCCATACGGGTATAGCACCTACCGAGGAAGTTGATGGAGATCGTGGCAGCGCCGCTAGAGGTGGAGGCGTTCGCGCCGTTTGGTCAAGTGGTGGCCGCGGACCTTCACGCCGGAAAGAGCGCCAACCAAGGCACCGCCATTCGTTTCGATTGGATTGCGAACGTGGCGAGCACGCGTCCAAACGCGCGCGCCAACGTGGCTGTGTTTCGCTCAGTGGCAAAGTCGCTGCCGTTTGAAGTGAAGTTACTCGAGCGTCACCCGTGTTCTTCGCAAATGTTCATTCCCATGAAATGCGCGCGTTTTATGGTCGTCGTTTGTCCGAGCGGTAAAGACGGTTTGCCTTTGCTTTCAGGCTTGCGGGCGTTCGTGTGCGAAGCCGGGCAGGGCTTCAACTACAATCCGAACGTTTGGCATCATCCGATTATCGCGCTTGATGCACCGGCTGAGTTGATGATGCTTGCGCATGAAGATGGAAGTGCGCGTGATTGCGAAGAATGGATCGTGCCGGAAGCGGTGACGATCGTAGGAGAGCGACGTGCTTGAATGGGCGAATTTGCTCGTACGCTGGGTGCACGTGATCGCAGCGATCATGTGGATTGGTGACTCGTTTTTGTTCATGTGGCTAGACAGCCATCTGTCTGAGTCCGAGCGCAGCAAGACGGATGATGCCGTCACCGGCGAGCTGTGGATGGTGCACTCCGGTGGTTTCTACGAGGTGTACAAACGTAAGTACCTCAAAGGAACGCTTCCGCAGGATCTCTACTGGTTCAAGTGGGAGTCGTATTCCACTTGGCTCAGTGGCGCGTTGCTGCTGGTCGTCGTGTACTACGCGGGCGGCTCGGCGTTCATGGTCGACCAAGCTGGTCCGCTTTCGTATCATCAAGCGATCGCTGTCTCAGTTGCGGCCATTGTTCTTGCTTGGCTGGCTTATGATGCTTTGTGCTTTTCACCGCTCGCGAAAGATCTGCGCGTGTTTGGTGTAGTGGGGCTCGTACTGATCACGGGCATCGCATTTGGTTTCACGCGGTATTTGATTGGGCGTTCCGCATTTTTGCACACGGGTGCGCTGCTCGGCACGATCATGGCCTCCAATGTTTTCTTTCGCATCATCCCCTCGCAGCGCGCGCTGCTCGCGGCGACAAAGGCAGGTACCACCCCTGATGTGACGCTCGGTCTGCGCGCCAAGATGCGTTCGAGGCACAACCACTTTCTCACCTTGCCCGTGTTACTGATGATGCTCAGCAACCACTTCGCTTCGGTCTATGGTCACGCGCATAACTGGTTGCTGCTTGGCGTGATTGTTTTGCTCGGAGCCGCCATGAAGCAGATCATGATCACGAAAACAAAATCACATCCGGTGATTCTAGGCGCTGCGGTGGTGTGCGCTGGGGTGTTGTTTTGGGCCGTAGGTCCACGTGAATCACAGGCCGCCGTTGATTTGACGGGTCCTCAGGTGTCCTTTGCCGAAACACGCAAGATCATTGAAATGCGTTGCAATGGTTGTCACGCGACCAAACCGACGATTGCTGGCATTGCTGCACCGCCGAATGGCCTCGTGCTCGAGACACCAGAAAAGATTTACGAAGTGCGTGAGCTCATCAAGCTGCGTGTCGTGGGCAATCGAACCATGCCGCTCGGCAATCTGACCGGCATCACAGAAGAAGAGCGTGTGACGCTTGGCCGCTGGGTCGACCAAGGTGGGAAGACGCAATGAAGATTGGCGACATTGAAGTGACGCTAGCGGAAGCGGGCCTCGTGATCGGCGTCGTCGTGGCGCGTGCCTGCGAGTCGCCAAACGTGGATGCCGCCGTGGCTGCTGCCGTGGCAAAAGCACCGGCGCTCGCGACGCTCGAGACCGAGAAGAAAGCGGGGCGCGATATGTTGCGCTTTGGCAAGTACAAGCCCACGGGGCGCGGCAAACCAGCGAGTGAGTACTTGTTGCAAGCGGCGCTCGAGAATCAGTTCCCGCGCGTCAATGCGCTCGTTGACCTGTGCAACGTCGTGTCGCTCGAGAACTTGCTGCCCATTTCGCTCATCGATCTGCAGCGCGCAGCCGTCAGCGCGTTCACGGTGCGCCGGGGAAAAGCGGGCGAATCTTATATCTTCAATACGGGCGGGCAGAGCATTGAGCTCACCGACTTGTTGCTCACTGCCAGAATGCCTACTGACGAGCCCTGTGCGAACGCAGTGAAAGACTCGCTCGCCACCAAGCTCGGCCCGGATGCAACGGATGTCGTTGGTATTATCTACGCGCCACAATCGCAGAAAGCCGCCTGCGAACGCGCTACCAAACAACTGGCTGATCTCTACCGCACGCTGAGCAAGGCCCAAGTGGCTGAAGGAGTCGTTTCGTGACCGACGCTTTGTTTCCGCCCATTGAACCGTACCGAACCGGTCATCTCAAAGTCTCGCCCCTTCATGAGATCTACTTCGAAGAGTCAGGCAATCCGCACGGCAAGCCCGCGGTGTTCTTGCACGGAGGTCCAGGCAGCGGCACCGATAGCAAACAACGTCGCTTCTTCGATCCTGCCAAATACCGCATTGTGCTCTTCGACCAGCGTGGCTGCGGAAAGAGCACGCCGCATGCTTCACTAGAAGACAACAACACCTGGGCGCTCGTCAGCGACATCGAAAAGCTGCGTGAGCATCTGCAGATCAACAAGTGGCAAGTGTTCGGCGGTAGCTGGGGAAGCACACTCGCACTCGCCTACGCGCAAACCCACCCTGAACGTGTGACGGAGTTGGTGCTGCGCGGCATCTTCTTGCTGCGCAAATCGGAGATCGATTGGTTCTACCAGCAAGGCACGAGCGAGCTCTTTCCCGATGCGTGGGAGCACTATTTAGAGCCCATTCCCGAGGCCGAGCGGCATGACATGCTGCATGCGTACCACAAGCGACTGACCTCCGAAGACACCAAGGTTCGTGCTGCTGCCGCGCGGGCCTGGAGCATTTGGGAAGGTAGCACTTCAAAATTGCTCTTCGATGCAGATTTCGTGAAACGTTTTGGTGAGGACCAGTTCGCGCTCGCGTTCGCGCGTATTGAATGCCACTACTTCGTGAACAAAGGGTTCATGGAGACAGACGATCAACTCCTGCGCAATGTAGGAAAAATCAAACATATCCCGACACGTATCATTCAAGGGCGCTACGACGTGGTGTGTCCTATGACGAGTGCATGGGCACTGCATCGTGCTTGGCCAGAGGCCGAGCTGGTTGTGGTTCCGGACGCAGGCCACTCCGCGTTCGAAGTGGGCATTACGCGTGAGCTCGTAGCTGCAACCAACGCATTCAGCGCATTGCCTCATTGAGCGCTGCGGGCTCTGCCCGCGAGAGGGCGCGCTCAACGGTTTGATGTAGCTCGCTGCGATCCCAAGGTTTCAAGAGAAAACGAAAGACCTCTGCGTCGGCCATCGATTCGTCCTGCGGGTCCATCTCGTTTCCAGACAGCACGATGCGTACGGTTTGAGGATAACTTTTGCGCATCAAGTGAAGAAGTTGAAGGCCGTCCATGCCCGGCATGTTGAAGTCGCTGAGCACCACAGACACTGGCTCTTGTGCGAGGACCGATAAACCGTGGGCGGGACCGCTGGCGGTGAGGACTCGTCCGTGGCGCGAGAGATCACGCTGAAGCGCGCGAAGAATTGCCGGCTCGTCATCGATACAAAGAATCGTCTTCATCGTGCTTCCCTTCGCCGAAGTGCCACTCGCAACATCAAGAGTAGACCTAACCAGATCGTGAACGCATTTGACGCTTGCGCTGAACAACCGCTGCGGGCGAGCTCGCTGCTTTGGAGTGCGATGTTTGCTGTAGCGCTGCCCCCTGCGTACATTGTTCGCAGATCTTCAATGTCGCTCGTAGCTAGGGCGCGTTTGCTTTCATCGCCTGGGAGCAGGGTGGGATACATGATGCTGCCACTCGCGTGCCGGGCATGGTCCAAGCCTAAAAAGTGTCCAACTTCGTGCAGCAAAACTGCTCGGGCGTCGAAGCACACCTCTGGCACGGCTTCGTCGAAGGTCAAACAAGGACCAGTGCCGTTGATGACAATGTCAGCGTCGGTAATTTCACCGCTCGATTTTTTGAAAGTGTAGGTGGTCACGGCGAGCGTTTCTGCGTCGGCGACCCAGTCTTCGCTGACGACACTCACGCGGTGGACGCGATTGCTGTTTGCGACCGTCGGATCCTCACTCGCCATGACCCTAACGCGTGGGGCGTTCTTGTTTGTTCGGTCCACGTTACGAAGGCGTGACGTAGGCGTTCCACCATTTCTTGTTGTGCGAGCGACTCTGAGGCGTCAGCAACTTCGACAATGAACTCCGCGCCCTTGGGCCAGGTGAGTGGCTTTCCGCTTGGGCTAACCATGGCTTCTGCATGCGCAAGGGCGGGTAGCGACGCCAACGCGAAAAAGACGAACGACCGCGGCATAACCAGGGTGATTCACAGGTCGTGCCAGCGAGCCACGTTCGAAAAGACAAGGGAATGTGTCGCGAGACGCGTGGGCGGAGGGTTCGGTGGCCCAGGTGGAAATACCCACCACGGGTTCTACCTACTCAGAGGCGAGGCTCTTGAGGTTGTGGGTGATGGTGAGGATTTGTTCGACACCGCTTTGAACATCGGTCAACGCTTCAATGAGGTCGTGGCGTTCCTGCGGGCTCAGCGTGTTTTGTTCTAGCAAGTCACGGCAGAAGCGAAGATTCGAAACGATGTACGCAAGTGGATTGTTGATGTCGTGCGCAACTTGCGAGGCCAATGCCTTCATTGAGCTAGTATCTAGAGGCATTTCCCATCCTGTTTTCTGGCCGGCATGATGACTGCATGCGTCGGCGTTTGAATTTGCTTCGTCGCATGCCTTGTTGAATGATGCATCAATTTCCTTAGATGCTGTTGAATTTCCAGTATTCGTGAGAAGCAGTCTTATTGGTAAAGAACTCGATTGTTGGGAAACTAAAGGTACAGGGGGGCAGCGCGAGTGACGCGCACGATTCTGGTGATCGACGACAACAAGGCTACCCGCAAGATTGTGCGGGTGGCTTTGGAGCGCCACAGATGGCGCGTCCTCGATGCGGAAACAGGTCAGCAGGGGCTCGACCTCATCGTGAAACATCGTCCCGATGTGATCTTGCAGGACATCGTTCTACCAGACAAAGACGGCTTCGATTTGGTCGGCGAAATTCGCGCGCTTCCAGAAGCTGCAGATGCCACGATTATTGCGTTCTCCGGGTTGTTAACGCCGGAGGATGAAGCGCGCATTGCGCTCGGGGGATTTGACGACATTATTGCCAAGCCGATCGAGCCTGGGCGCTTGTCGCAAATGCTCGACGTCCACGTTCCACTACGAGGCATCAACGAG
>JBIKMD010000152.1:0-7472 GCA_044359465.1 Myxococcota bacterium | reverse complement strand
AAGGCCTGCTCATGGCGCCAACCTACGCCATCCCCAAGCTGCTCGCGCGCAACCAGCTCAGCTACGATGACGTCGCTTTGTGGGAGCTGCACGAAGCGTTTTCGGCACAAATAGCGTGCAATCTCAAAGCGCTCGATGATGCCGACTACGTGCGCAACACCGTGGGCGTGCAAAGCGCGCTCGGCAAAGTGCCGCGAGAGCGCCTCAACCCGAACGGAGGCAGCGTTGCGCTCGGTCATCCCTTTGGTGCCACGGGCGCTCGGATTTTGAGCCAAGCCGTTAAAGCGCTCGCCGCGATGCCCAAAGGCAGTAAAGCCATTGTCAGCATCTGCGCCGATGGTGGCGTGGGCAGCGTCGCGCTACTTCAGAACGTTTAGGCTCTACCGAGAGGCAGACTTGCGTGTTGTCCCTTCGTTAGCGCGCTTTTACAAGAATGGCCCGCGCGTACAATAAGCTGAAGCCGCGCTTCATCGCATTCGCCTGCGACTGACTTCCCACCTCGGTCGTCATCACCGCGAGCTCGGCGCCCCTGCTGTGGGCATCCCGAAGGCGAGCGTTCAGCAAGCTCCCCTGCACACCACGACGCCGAAACTCAGGCAGCGTCGATGCACCAGAAAGGAGCGCAACGCCGCTTTCGATTCGCATGCTCGCAGCACCCGCTGGTACCCCGTCGATTCGTCGGAGGTAGCGATCGTAGTCGACTTGCAGCGCGTCACGCATGACGAGATCGATCTGTTCGCGAGACAACGCATCCACGACGAGTCCGGAAGCGTCTGGCGCAGCAAAACCATCACAAATGACGCGATTCCACGCTTCTGTGTCGCGTGCGCATTCGACCTCTGGTTCGGCAGCGAGCGCTCCCTCCAGTCTCTTTCCAAGAATATTCTCGAAGCCGTGCAGGACGTAGCCACGCTCGGTCAGCACACGCCCAGCTTCCGGAAGCGCGCACGTAGCGAGCTCGATTCGCACCGGCTCGTCCTCGGCGGCAAATAGCGCTTCGATCTCTGCCAAGGCGGAGAGGTCGAGCGCTTCCGTCAGGCAAAGTCCAACCACCTTATTCATGGGTGAGCCGCGGCGGACGAAACGTGCGATGCCTCCGTTTAGGCGGCGTTTGAACCCAAGAGGCATGGCGCCAACGAGAGCGGCTTCCGCAGCTTCGACCCTGACGGCGAGAGATGAGTCTGCAAACATGGCAGCCACTACAGCACGAACACGGGTAATTGGACACGTGTCCCAGTGTGCCGCGCTGGCTGATTCACGAATCCGCTTTGAATGTGTTAGGACGGCTGCTTGTGCTGTCGCTGATTGCCACGCTCGTCCTGCACGCCGCCTCGCCAGCAGCGGACGATACGGTTCGTCATGCAATCATCATTGGCCTCAACCACAGTCCCAATCCTTCGCTGAAGCCCCTGCGTTTTGCGGATGATGACGCGGTTCAATACGCGGATTTGTTTGGCCACTTTGTCAGCAAAGTGACCTTGCTGACCGTGCTCGATGATGACACGCAGCAGCGTGAACCAAGGATCGTCAAGTTTGCCCGTCCGCCAACGCGCAAAGCCTTGCTGGACACATTGCGGACAACGTACGCCGCGCTCGAAAAAGAACAGAAACTCGGACATCAAACAGAATTGTTCTTCATCTACGTTGGCCACGGGCAGGTAAGTGCAGAGGGCGAAGCCTCCGTCACACTGCTCGATGGCGCGCTGACGCGAAAGGACCTGTTCGAGCAAGTGATCGCAGCTTCGCCAGCAGATCACACCCATGTGATTGTGGATGCGTGTCATGCGTTTGCGCTCGTCGCGGGCCGCGGCGAAGGAGAATCTGAAAAAGAAGACGAGGCCTTTGCCGCGTTCTTGAACGGCCACGATTTGGAACGCTATCCAAACGTGGGCTTTTTGACTGCCGCCACGGACTCGCAACAGACGCATGAATGGTCGCGCATCAAGAGCGGCGTGTTCTCGCACTTGCTGCGGTCGGCGCTAAGCGGCGCCGCAGATGTGAACCACGATGGTGTGCTCGAATACAGTGAAGTCGCGGCGTTTGTAGACAATGCCAGCGTGGACCTCACCGGACGCGGGCAGCGGCTAAGAAGCTTCGCCTGGCCGCCGCAGCGGGATCGGCGCCGCGCGCTCGTCGATCTCCATCAAGCAAAAGACGTGCGTTTTGCCGTGCTGGGCAATGAAGTGAGCGGCAGGCTGTTTGTGGAGCGGGAGCGCGGTGAGCGCTGGGCCGAGTTCAACAAGCCACGCGGCGCTCGCTGGACGCTCGCGTTGCCAAAGGAGCCCGTCTATCTGCGCAATGACACACAAGAGCTTGTTTTAGCGTCTAGCGATGAGACGCTGCGCGTGGAGAGCATGCCGAACACCGCCTACGCAATTGATGCGCGCGGGTCAGCCGACGTGGCATTGCAGTCAGCGTTGTTCAAACGCCCCTTCGAAGACGGCTATTACCGCGCGTTCGTGCAGTCTAAACCCGCGCTGCACGCGGTCACGGAGGGCGAGCCCTTTTTGATCACGGACAAGCCGCGGCTCGCACGCGCTTTCAATGTCGAGCTGGTGGCGCAGTATGCTTTGACGAGCTCGGCGCTTGTACCCGGCAACTTGGAACATGGCGGCCGGCTGAGCGTACGGGTTCCGGTTGTGGAGGGGTTTGGCCTTGCCGCAACACTCGAAGGGGCGAGCGCCTCCGTTGGCAGTGTCCCCATAGCACGAGGCTCGCTGCTCGCCGGGGCGTTTTATCGTTTTGCGTTGCATCGCCGGGTGGGTCTTGGCTTTCAGCTCGATCTCGGGTGGGGCTTCGTGAGTATTTTGGGAACGCCACCAAGCACGGATCCGTCTGTGGGCCTTGGTAGAGCAGGGCTTTGGCTCGACATTGCGCTGGTCGAGGGCTTGATCGCTGTCTTGGGCTTTGCCGGCGAGGGCCAGGTGCTCACCGTTGACGGCGCCGAAGCCGTGCGCGGTGGTGTGGGTGGAACCCTCGGTCTGGGCTGGCGTTGGTTTTAGCGTTGTCTTAAGGCACGCTTAGGGTGCCGATTCGCCTTATGAGTATGAGCAAAGACAAAAGCCTTTCCCTCGACCTGCAACGCTTAAACCAAGTTCTCGATCGCCGCCGTATGCTGAAGCTACTCGGCGCCGCGTCGCTGCTACCAATCGTGTCCGCCTGCGGGACGAGCGCGTCTGGTACCACGGAAAACGAAGAGACCGCGTCTGGGTTCTCTGACCCGGCGGCAACGCCTGAGACCTGCGAGCTCATCCCCAGTGAAACGGCGGGGCCCTTTCCTGGTGACGGCACCAATGGGAAAAATGCGCTGACGCTGAGCGGCATCGTTCGCAGTGACATGCGTGCGAGCTTGTCTTCCTCCTCCGTGGCAGCTGGTGTGCCCCTGAGCGTGCAGCTCAAGCTCGTGAACGTTGGTGCCAACTGCGCCGCACCTGAAGGTTATGCGGTCTACCTCTGGCACTGCGATCAGAACGGTAAGTATTCGATGTACGATCTGCCAAACGACTCGTATTTGCGCGGTGTGCAGGTTGCAGATGCTAACGGCATCGTGAGCTTTCAGACGGTTTTCCCCGGATGTTATTCTGGGCGTTGGCCGCACATGCATTTTGAAATCTACAAGAGTCTAGCTGCGGCCACGAACGGCGCGAACAAGCACCGTGTCTCACAGTTAGCCATGCCCAAAGCTGTCGCTCAAACCGTGTACGCGACCACGGGGTACACCACGAGCGTGACTAACTTCGCGAAGGTGAGCCTCGCGAGCGACAACGTGTTCAGCGACGGCGCCGATGCCCAGGTGGCAGCACTGACCGGCGACACCGATGCCGGCTTCGCCGCGACTCTGATCGTCGGCGTTTAGGCTGGACGCGGCGGCGGTCCTCCAGAGGGTGGCGGCCCTTTTTTCTTCTTTGGCCGCGGCGGCGGGACATCCACCGTCAGGTCCTCTACCGGCGCAATGCGGCAGGACAAACGCAGGTTCCCCGCAGTTCCAATGAACTTCTTTTCCTCGAAACTTGGAGGGGCTAAGTGCTCGGCTCCGCTTAGGATTTTTACCCTGCAAAGGCCGCAGGTTCCTTTGCCTCCGCAGGCAGTATCCACTTCGATTCCGAGTCCGCGCGCGGCCTGGAACACGCTGGTTCCCGGCGCACAATCGACGACTTGGTTCTGGGGCATGATGGTTATCTTGGGCACGCGAGAATCTTTACATCGCCTCACGGGGCCAATTGCAAGAATACGGTTTCAAAGGAGGCGAGCAAGGGCCGCGCGTTCACTTGGGTTCGTAGTCACTTGGGCGATGGCTACCGCTGGCGCCAGGCCTTGTCGCATGAGCCGACGGACGACCACGAGCTGCAAGGCTCGGGCACGATTCACCCCTCGCCCACTGGCAGTTCTAACGAGTAGCTCGCCTAGTTGTATGGCGGTGAGCGAAGGATCGAGCAGGACCATTTTAATGGCGGTATTGCTGACAGAGGGAGCGGCCATGGAGGTTCCAGACAACCTTGCGTAGCTGTCGCTCCACACCGAAGAAAAAACGTTCTCTCCGCGGGCTAGTAAGCGTACGCTCGCGCCGTCATTCGAGCTTGGCACCCGCTGGCCACTAGCATCGGTGCTGCCGACAACGAGCATGTTCGGGCGGCGGTTTGCAGCGAGGAACGCCGCGGGTGTTTCGGCATCGAGCGCCAGCCCCTGGTTTCCTGCGGCAACAATGAAGAGGACATTTGGATGCCGGTCCATTGCGCTCAGCACCTGCGCAACGCCTCCTTCACCGCGGACACTTTCGCTCAAATTGATCACCCGCGCGCCCGCGGCGGCAGCCGCGTCGATTGCGTCCACCACGGGTTGCACCGCGGACAAAGGCGCAGAGGAATCGATCGCACGATAGGCGAGTAAACGCGCACCATCGGCGTTGCCAACCGCAATGCCTGCTACGTGCGTTCCGTGCTGCCCACCGCGCGCGTCCTCGTCGCCATCAATGAAATCATGCTGCGCCGCAACGTGCTGAGTGAGCGCGTCGTGACGCACGTCGATGCCATCATCGACTACCGCAAGCGTTGCCTGCGCGGACGCCACCAAGGTTCGTAATCTAGCGAACGTTGCGTCCGTTTCGGTTGGGTTCGAGGCACGAACCGCGGCGGTGGCACCGCGTGCAGAACACGACGGAGAGGGGATGGCATAACCGCGGCGTTCGAGTGCATCTTCAATGGCAACACAGGCGCGGGGGGCGATGCGGTCTGCGCTCCCCCAGGCATCAAGCAGCTCGCTGGCCTCGGCCGTGGCGCGGTGCGCGGGCGCGAGGGTGGGCGCAAGGGCATCCCATTCGGCGTTGGTGACCACACGATCAGCCAACGCTTCGGCTAAGCGGCTCCTAAAGCTCATACGCCCCGTTCTCGGCAGGCCCCGTAGGGCGTTCTCTGTTTTTTCCAAAAGCGGCTGCGGGCGCAGGATCGGGTGCTATGATGGGTGAACCACTTCAGTGCCCCATTGACGTTCCGCGGGCGCAAGTGATTGAGGACTGAATGCGCATCGGAATCTTCTCGGACGTGCACGCCAATATTGAGGCCCTGACAGAGGTCCTGCGTACGCTGCGTGCCCGAGATGTGGATCAATACGTTTGTTTGGGTGACATCATTGGTTACGGCGCTGACCCTGAGCCGTGCGTGCGTGCCATTCGTGAAGTGACCACGCACACCATCCTTGGCAACCACGATGCGGCGGGCTGCGGCCGTATGAACCTGCACGAATACTACGCCGAAGCACGCGAGGCGATTATCTACTCGTGGAGCCGCTTGAATGCCGATGACCGCGAATGGATTCGCGGGCTTCCATACTCAGTGCGCCAAGGTGACATTCTCTTTTGTCACGGTGCGCCGCACGCGCCTGAACAGTTCGAGTATCTGTTCAGCGAAGAGCAGGCGGAAGACTACCGGCAGGACTTTTCCACGCTCCCTGGCGTGACCTTCATTGGCCACTCGCATCTGACCGTGGGTTTTTCGATTTCTGCAAAACACGTGGCAGGTTTTGTCGAGCCAGAAGTGAAGTTGCAAAAAGGCCACAAGTACATCTTCACGGTGGGGTCCGTCGGCCAGCCGCGAGATCGTGATACGCGCGCGGCTTGCGTGATCTTTGATACCGAGGAGCAACGCGTTGAGTACGTACGTGTGCCGTACGATATCTCCGCCACGCAGAAGAAGATCATCGCCGCCGGGTTGCCTCCTCAGTTTGCGCAGCGTCTCCAACTCGGGATGTAGGGGCTCCCCCTGTACGCCTACCGTTTTCTAGGACAGCTCAGCTACGAAGAAGGGCTCGCGGAACAAGCGGCCGCAGTGCGCGAGGTGGAACGCGGCGCACCCGGCGTTTTGCTCGGCCTCACGCACGATCCTGTCATCACACTCGGTCGCCACGCCAATCGCCAGAACGTGCTCGTTGACGAAGCGACGTTGCAGGCGCGCGGTATTGCGCTCGTACAGAGTGATCGCGGTGGCGACGTGACCTATCATGGTCCTGAACAGGTGATTGTGTATCCGATTGTGCGGCTTGGCTCCTTGGCGGTGAAGACCTTCGTCGCACAGTTGCAGAGCGCCATGCAGGCGTATTTGGCTTCGCTCGGGATCGCGGCTGTTTCGCGCGAAGATGCCCCAGGCGTTTATGTGGGAGATGCCAAAATTGGTCTGCTCGGGCTGCGCGTCAAAGACGGTATCACGCGGCATGGCCTCGCTCTCAATCTAGGCGGTTCACTCGAGGCGTTCTCTCTCATGCATCCGTGCGGCTACGCAGGACAAGCGCTCACTAGTGTGGAAGCGCTGACTGGGCAGCGACCGTCTCATCACGCTGCGGCCGCGGCGATCGTCGACAGTCTTTGCGCATGACCTGACGCCCACTGCCAGACGGCAGGCGAATGGACACCTTGGGCCCATGGCGTGTGTGCGTGGTTGCATCCTGACTCTGCTTGTCGTCGCCGCTTGTGACAATGAGGCGCCGCTGCGTGAAGCGCCTGGTCTGAATACGAGCGTGCTGCGGGGGCACGCCCCAGACGTGCTGCCAAATTTCCCGGAGTTGCCAGGGCGTTATGAAGCCTGCCCTAGCGGCTACAGTGACGGAAAGCTGGATGTGCTCATGATCATGGACGACTCCGCGTCTATGACGGAGACCCAAGCGAGCATGAAACAGCAAGCCGCGCGTATGATCACCCGGCTGACGCAGCTCAAGTTCGACTACCACCTGGCGCTGACCACCACTTCGCTCGATGGCGACGGACCTGCAGGCGCACTGCTTTCCGCTGATGGCATCAAAGTGATCACGCCGTCAGGCGATCCACTGGCGTCCGCCAAGCAGTTTTGGAGTCTGCTCGATCAGGTGGGCGTTCGCGGAAGCTCGGCTGAATACGGCATTCTGACGGCGGCCATCGCACTGTCGCCACACACCCAAGCACTGACGCGAGTGGATGCGAATGACCGTTCGCAAACCCTGCTGGGGGC
>JBIKMD010000151.1:0-7495 GCA_044359465.1 Myxococcota bacterium | reverse complement strand
AATTTGGTGCCAGTGATGCAAGTGGTCAGTTTTTGGCGTTGCTCACGGCGGACGATGCCATTGAAGTATGGGCCAACGATGGAACGCAGCCGCTGCGCTCCGTCCCCACCCCCGGGACTTCCGAGCTGATACTGCAAGGCGAAGACGTGGTTGCATTGGCGGATGGGAAAGTCTCCTTGCTCAGTGGCGCGCAGCCCCTACGCGAGCTCGCGCATCAAGCGACCGCAGTCGCTGCGGCAACTGGCGAGTGGCTCGTGGCGCTGCCTCGCCGTGCGATCGTGCTCTCTGCGCAGGGCGGTGTCATCGACGAAGTGGCGACAGATGTTGGCGTGACGAGTCTAGCGCGTTCTGGCGACAGGCTGGCGCTCGGCTTTGAAAACGGCTTTCTCGATCTGGCGTCCGTGCGCGGAGCCAAAGCCTACGCGCCGCCGTTCGAAGATACGCCAGCGAGCGCGGTCCTGCGCATCGTGTTCGGCCCCATGCATACGTTGTGCGTGGGCTTTGCGAACGGCATGATTGGCATTTGGAGCTTGGACACTGGAATCCTGCTGCATAGGGAGCAGATCCACGGCGCGATCACAGCGCTCGTGCTCGACGCGACGCAGCTCATTGCGGCCTCGGAGCTTGGTGAGTCACTCGTGCTGGATTTGCATGCGCTCGAGCAAGACTACGCTTCAATTGCGGCAGAAGTAAAACGCGAGGTGCAGATTCGGTGGGTGCGCGGGCGCGCCGAACGAACAGCCAGGGAGAGCCGCGCCGCAGGCACCTGTCCAAGAAAATGAAATCGCTCAGCGCTTGTTTTGGGCCGCGAGCATGACTCGCAATTGCAGCGGAGAGAGCTTTTGGGTCTCGGGTTTTCCCGTCGCTTCCAGCTCCGTTTTGAGCGAGGAGACTGCGTTCTCCAAATCGCCGTAGCGCACGTACTCAGTTCGAAAGCGAAAATCATTCGTCCGCGCAACTGCACGCGCAAACACGCGCATGTCAGGGTCAGCAACATCCGCCGTCGCGAAGCTTCCCTCTAGGCGGGCATGCACCTTGAACACCTCGAGCATGGCATCAAGCTTGGCGCTGACCTGCGCATTTGACGAACCAGGGACCGTATCGAGCACACTCTTCAGTAACGCTGACGGCGCATGCGGTCCGAGCGTCCCATCGCGATCGCGGTCATGAGAGGCAAAGCTCGCGTCTAGCGTCTGAAGCTGCGAACGCAAGCTCTCTAGCATCGCATAGGTCGCGTCCGGATACGCGCGTACTTTTTCTGCGAGTTGCCTCAGGTCATCGTCTTGAATGTCGGCAAACTGCACCTTTCCATCCGCGTCGGCGAGACGGTTCATTTCGAGCTGGCGCGCTTTGACGTAGCCCGTGATGTCTTTCAGATTCATGAGGACATTGTCGGAAGCTGCCGACTTTCGCTTGCCAGGACTTAGCGACATCTGTGCGCCGACATTCGCCGGATTGGAACATCATCGGCGAGACGCACCAAACGGGAGCGCTTGGGATCAGGCGCGACGATCGCGAGCTGCTTGCATGAACCACTAACGTTTCCCCACATTTCCCTATCTGATTGCCAGTGCGTCGTTGTTCACAATGCGGGATGCGTCTCAGCCCGCTATCATTGCATCATGGGCGATGGTTCGACGATTGGCGCCGAAAGGCCGCGCGTGCGTCTCGCAGACCCTGTCACTACGTCGAAGCCAGTCGGGCCGAAATCAGGGCCACCCGGTGTCACTCCACCTCCGGATGGTGTCGACGAACGACCAGGTACATTGCCGAGCAATGCCCCGGATCCGCGTGCCGTTGTACCTCCGGCACCGGCGTTGCAAAACGCAGCCGCAAAATTTCCGCAGCCGCTGCCTGCTCACATCAGAATGATTACAGAAGGCGTTGCAGCCTTCACACCTAAGGACTCAACCCTCCGGTCAGCCGGCGCCGAAGTGCGATCGATTTGGATCGAGGCAGGCGAACACCTGCGACATGGACGCTACACAGAGGCACTCACTTCCTTGCAGCGCCTGGATACGATCATCGTGCCCAAGGGTTCGCTTCGCATCAGCGCCGACGACATCGCTTCTCGCGCACCGGGTCTAGCGAACATTGCCATGACTAGCATCGCCATTCGCGACCAACTCGCCTTGCAAGTGGCGATGACCGAGGCGTTGGCGCGCGCAGGAAAACCCGCGCCCAACATGCCCCCAACGCAAGCGCAGCTGAAGGAGTACTTTGCTACCATGCGAGGTGATTCAGGCGCGGCACTTGAGGCCTACACAACGTACTGCAACGCCTATCAAGTGCATCCTGCAAACGCCGGCGCAGGCGCCGACGTGGCGTATTCGAAGACCCAGATCAAAATGGCGGGACATAACGTCACAGTGGGAGGACCAACGAGTTGGGCTGACGTCGCACCACCGAGACGCAAGGTGGTTAGCGAAGGTGAGCACGCCGGCAAAGTGATCAACGACTGCGAAGGTTTTGTTGCGATTGCAGCGACGCTCCTTGGAGCGGCAGGTTTCGAATTGAGTCGCTACGTCACGGCCACTGCGGAGGACGCAAAAGGCGCACACGCTTTGGTCGTTTTTCGCGACCCTTCCGGCGGCACAGTGGTCGTCAGCAATAGTCTCATCTACGGTCCAGAAGACAACACGCACGCGCTTCTCGGACGCGCCTGGAGCGACACCCCACTGGCCGCGCTGCCTCCTACCTTCTACGCGGGGTCGAGCGCGGCTGAGGCAGCAGGTCACGCTGCGACGCGGACTGGCGACACACTCTAGATCTGTCACTATGACGCAACACAACAAGGTCAAGTAAGCTTGGGGAATCGACAAGCCGTTTTGCCAGCGTCGTACTTGCCCTGCGTGATCGCCTGCGGCGGGGGCCGATGCCCAGAAGATGGCCGGCGCAGTGACATCAATCCATTGTGACGCGACTCATCACTCGAGATCTTCCAGCCCGCGGCCATGCTCGCCGTAAGACCCATCAAAGCGCTGTAAGCGCACGTTTAGCGCAGGAAACTCCGAGTAAAAAACCTCATCGACTTGCCGGCGATAGTAATAGGGCTCGTATGCGGGCTGGTAATCGCGTTCGACGCGGTCCTGCGCGCGTGCAATCGCCTGCACTGGGCTGCGAATCGAATGGTGCGCGATCAGTGGCCAGCGGGAGAACTCCGGCTCAGGCTTGGGCATGGGCAGCATCCCACTGCGCGTTCTCGGCTTATAGGAGAGCGTGTCGTGATCGAGAAAACCTCGGTGCTCGAACCACTCAGCCGTGTACCAAGGCATCCGCTCACGAAGCGGACGCGCCTGTGCTTCCGGTCGCCACACTTGGCGATCAAAGTCCCAACGCGTTCGATCTTCTGGGTGCAAGAGGTGGTTACACATCCGGCAGCGAAGCGTTTGTGCACCTTCTACCGCCATTGCTGCAGCGATCTTTCGAGGATGGTGTAACCAGAGCTCGTCAGCAAGCGCCAACATCACCCACGTGTCCACCCCAAAACGCTTTCGTTTCTCTTCCAGCAGCGTTTGGTACATCCAATCGAGTGGACCGCGTTCTGCTTGTGGATAGCGCTCGCGTTGACGCAGCACGGTGACATGACTGCTCGCGCGGAGAACGTCGTAGGTGCCGTCTTCGGAGTCATCGAGCGCGATGATCGGCACGTCGAAGCGACGCCAGGACTCGAGCACCTCCGCAATGATGTCGACCTCGTTGCGAGACATCATCAAGCCCACAATCGGGCGCGCGGAGCCCTGTGTATCGCCGGTGGGATGCACGTTGGAAGCCTACCTACTACTAAAGCCGGTATCGCAGAACCGCTTTTTCGAAAGAATCCGCAAGAAGGAGCGCGCCGCTGAGATCAAACCCCATGCCCACAACGCGGCCAAGACGGGCGCTGTTACTCGGGCCCAGCCTAGCGCCAACATAGTGACCGTCACCGAAGAGGGTTGTGACCGTGCAGCCCCCGCCGAAGGACACTTTGCGCAGGAAGCTCACGGGCGAGAAGGAGTCGGAATTACCATCGACAACGAAGAGGTCGCCATCGCCAGAGACAGCAATCGATTGGATATTGAAAAACGTTGCCGTGCTGCACGGCCCATCTTGCGCAGCGTTCGCCGTCGCGCCTGGGTCACCAATGCTCAAGGACGTCAGCTGCGCTCCGAAGGTGAGCTTTTCAATGGACCTCCGGTCGGCAATGAACGCAGCACGCTGGCTTGAATCCAAGCGAATGGGACCCCGTGGCTGCATAGACCCCGTCCTCACAGTAGACAATACAGTCGAGCCCTTCACCAAAGTGAAATAGCCGGTGCGTGTGAGCAGATGCCGCGTGTCATCTGCATCAATGGCAACGGAAAACAGATCATTCACGCTCAGATTGGTCTGTAGCCTCCCGTCGTTTGGCGAGAACGTACGGAGAACGGTGATTTCATTCATCCCCCCCGATGCGTCGATGAAGTGCACGACGCCCGCACTGTCGACCTCCATGGAGGTAACAAAGCTCAGGCGACCGCCCACGCCGAATACACTGTCATTCGTTCCACACGGAGCATCAATGTGAGTGGTCATCACGCCTAGCGGACTCAGACTGCGCAACGAACAGTGGGGCACCGCTTCGACGACTCGTTGCTCAGCCAGCCAACTCGTCCCGCTGGCGCGGTCCACCGTAAACGCCGTGATCTTGGCATGCACGGCAGGCACATCACTTGTTGGCAAAGCAGGCGGAGCGCCAGCGATTGTCGTCAGCGACACCGCCCCCGTCAAACCACTGAGACCCCGCAAACGACCGCCATCAGCGACCAATAGTTCAGCGCCAGCGGCTGTCATCGCGCGCACGTCAGTGAGACCAGAAACACCAACCGCGACGGCAGCGCAGTCGTCCACGTCGACAGGCGCAGCGGCAATACGTTTGATTGAGGTTTGGTCGAAGAGATAAAGATCACCACTGCCGAGACGAACCAACCCGAGCGATGGGAGCAAGTCACCGGACACGCACTGCCCACAATGCCGCGCGGACACTTTCGTGCCGGACAGGTCCGTCACGTGTCACACGCTTCGCTGGTTATCAATGAACCAAAGGCTTTCGTCAGAGTCGGTGCTCAAGGCCGTGACGTAGAGGATCTGCGGCGTCGCACCGTCCTGACAGGTTCCGACGTCTTGGCTCGCAAGCTCAGCGGTAAGGTTGCCAGTTAAACCCGTTCGTCCGAGCCACGAGAATGTAGGTAATCCAACCTGATCACGCGCTGCAAAAAAGAGCGATTGACTGCCGCCGGCGAGCATCGTGATGTCTGGTGCAGTCGGAGTGAGGAGCGCGGTTGCACTTGGAGTAGACAAGGTGAGATTCGTGATTTCACTGACACTCGAATCGCTGCCGAGATACCACAATCGCTGCGCGTCCGGCTTGCGACCAAGTACGGCGAATGCTGAACCGTCTGCGAGCAATGACGCCTGTGCAATGACGGTCGATGGTACATCCAAGCTCGTCACTGGCAGCGTGAACTGACGCAGCGTGGTGGTCGACCCATTCTCGATGGCGCGCAGCGTATATGTCAAAGCAGCAGGTTCCGCTGACGGAGGCGTTGGCGTGACAAAAGGAGTCTCGAGCCATAAGACTTTGTTGCCTACCTTTCGAAGCGCTGCAGCAGCTCGCAAACGAGCGGTCGCGACTGCGCCGTCGTTCGAACCTTCTTCTGCGCTGAGCTGTCCTGAGAACAACGAAAGCGTTTGGCCCGGTTCGACGCTGATGACCTGCGTCGTCGGGCTCGTTGTTGCGCCTGCCAGATTCGCCGTCGCGACACTCAGCACGACTTGCGTTTCTGCTGCACCAACAGGAAAAGAGAAAGCGGGCAGCCCTGCCGAATCTGCAACACCGTTCACGCTCCATCGGTATTCGAATCGCGGGTCGGCGTTCGCAACATAAGCGCGTACTGTGGCGCCAGCGGCGGTGCTGCTGGGCGCAACTAGTACAGGGGCTGCACTCTCACTAATGGGTTCGACCACAACGGTGGCGCCGCCAATTGGAATGGCACTGTCTCCAGCAGCATTCCTCGCTTGCACTGAGACAAAAAGTGGACCTTCGTTCAACGGGACCAGCGTCACGGCGTTTCCGACGGGCGCAGTTGCGAAGTCGGCGTTGAGCGCCGTCCAATTGTAGCTATAGCCGACAAGCGGGCTGAGAATCGACGCGACGAATGCTTCGCCACGCGTCACAGCCGCGGGAATACCAATCTTCGGTTGCTCGGGTGCTTCGACAATGACGACGTTCGCCGTAGCGCTCACCGCGCCGTCATCCGTTGAAACTGTCACGACGCAGGCACCGGCAGAGTCCGCCACGAGCACTCCGCTCTGATCGATCGTGGCACTGCCCGACACGCCAAAGAGTAGGCGACCTTGCACATCGTCACTTCGCTCAACCATGAACGTGAGCCGTGTACCTACGCTGATCACTGTTCGCTGCGGTGACAGCGTCAATGCACGACAGTCACACACACCGAGCGCACCAGCATCGCACGAGGTCGTGCCAGCCCGCCCGTCGTCGCAGCGGCAGACCGAACGGCTACCACTCTCGCATTCCTGTTGAGGTGGCACGACAGGTTTGATGAGTCGAACACAACCGGCAAACGAGAGACAAACCAGAATGGGCCAGAGGCGCATACTTCGGAGTTTAGCGTATGCGCTGGGCGCGCGCGCTCAAAGTCGGCCAGGCAAAATGAATTGAATACATCCTTTATGTCAATGCAGCTTGCGCAATCGAGACAACAGTCGTTTACGCGCAGCGATAACCAGCAACGATGGCACCACCAACGATTGGTCCACAACCTAAACCGGCCCCCCTTCCGCAAACAAACGATCCGTTCTCGCCTGCGCAGCGCGCCCCCTCACTATGCCGTCTGGGCATGGCGCCGTCTGGCGAGAACCACGGCAAAGCAGTGGCGATGACCTTTGATGATGGTCCGGACCCAGTGAATACTCCGGCAGTCCTCGGCACACTTCGCGCGCACGGCGTCAAAGCGACCTTTTTCGTCACCGGAAAAGCCGTGAGGGCAAATCCCGACTTGGTCAGACGTATCGTGGCCGAGGGGCACGAGCTCGGAAACCATACGAACACGCATCCGAGTTTGCCAGGCCTGAGCGCGTCAGCAGTTCGCTTTGAGCTCAGTGCGACCGAACGCGCAGTGAATGAAGCGCTCGGCTACACCTATCCCTTGGTTCAGGTGCGTCCGCCCTACGGTGCGAACACGCAGCGCGTCCGCGACGTCATAGAGGACGCAAGCCGCTGCATGGTGCTGTGGGATGTCGATTCAAACGACTGGAAGTACTCGGCGAACGACGAGAAGATTTTCGCGAACCTCTTCGCCGTAGACTACTCGGTGTATCGCAAGGGCGGTGTGGTCCTCATGCATGATGTGCATCCGCAAACAGCCCGGGTCCTCGATGGTGTACTAGATCGGCTCGAAGCCGAGGGATTCACGTTCACGACCACTGGCCAGATGCTCGAGCAAAAGTATCC